>JBAUGM010000242.1:0-3139 GCA_049679725.1 Tepidisphaeraceae bacterium | reverse complement strand
CGCTCACGGTCTCGCCCGCGCTTCCGCACCCGATCGAGGCGGGCACGAGCTACCGCATCCGCGAGCCCGGCGGGCCGCTCAAAAGACGCAACCGTTGGCGCGATCGCCGCGTGCGCTTCTCCACGGCCGAGGGCGTCGTGTTGAGCGAGGTGGACGTCACGCACAGCGATGACAAGACGCTCTTCTTCGCCCAGCTCGCTGCGCCGATCGAGGTGGGCGCGACCTACGAGATCATCGACTACGCGCCCGGCGGCGTGTGGAAGTTTCAGACGACGGAGCCCTCGGCCGAGCACAAGGCCGCGGGCCTGGCCTGGCAGAAGATCGCCGCCAACAAATACTGGGTGCAGCCGAAGCCCGGCGACCCCGATCGCGGCTCAACCTTCCACGCGGACATGGAGGAGAACCTGCCGACGACGGTGACGCGCTACGGCCGCGTGATGAAGGGCGACTACGTTTCCTCCTCGCTCGCCAACGGCCTCTATCACGCGATCTACAGGGGCAACAACGTGCTGACGGCGACGAAGCCTTCGTCAAGCTGGAGCGCTCGCGGAGAGGGCAACCACTGGGGGCCGTTCGGTGAATCGGAGTTGTATAACGCCTGGACCGACGCGCAGACCGAAGCTGAGTCGATCTTCACGGTCCCTGGATCGGTCAGCAACGGGCGGCCCCGCGCCTACGTGGATGGCGGGAAGCAACGGCTGGAGACGGTGATCTCATACACCGCTGTGACCGAACGCCGCTACGCCTATCTGGTGACCAGCGTGCCAACAATCTTCCCATGCGTGGTTGATTTCTACGGGCACACGGACTTGTTCGATGACGCCGAAGTCATCCCTCCCGACGAGACGCAGCACGGCGCGACGCTCAACTACGAGTTCGACGACAATGGCGACCCCGTGCTCCAACAACTCTGGTCGAGGTTCTCGACGGTTGCCGCGACGCCCGGCGTCGCGCAGGTCGTGAGCGAGGCGCTGGGCACGGATCAATGCCCTAGCTTTGTCGGTGAGCCGACGACGCCGCCAACGCCGCCGGAGCCGCCCTTTAAACAAGGGCCAAACGCGGGGCGGTCGAGAGGTTATAGGGTGGATGGTGAAGCAGCGGTCGCACGATGGACACGGAGGTTCGGTCCGCCGGTGCCCTAGTCGCCCAGCGTGGAGGGTTTTGAGGTGGAACTCTTTACAGCCCCGCGGGATCGATGGAACTCTTCGAGCTCTTCTTGGGAGGGGGTTCCGACCCTGAAGTGCGGCCGAGTTTCCCCCCGGTACCAGAGCGCGAAGGCAGCCAAGCCGCCGGCAACGACCATCGCGATTAGGAACTCCACTGAAGGACGGGGAATGAATCGCATGACCCTCGTTAGCACAGGGCGACCGGGGGCGCAAGTATAAAGCCCCGGCCGTTTTCTCGGCAGGGGTTCGAGGGGGATTTGAACGGGGTTCGAAAAGCCGGCCCGAACGGGTCCGGCTTATTCCGCGCGCCGGGGGCGTGTGCAAACTTCATGTCCAGAAATGCAAAGTAGGCTGTCCAACTACAACCGCGCCGTTCTGTTTCCCCGTCACCAGGTACTGGCCATCGGGACTGAACGCCGCGGCGAAAAACTCCGGATCGCCCGCGATCGGGTGCTCCGGCACCGTGAAGTTTTCCACGCCGGTCTGTGCGTCCCAGACCTTGACCGTCAGCAGTGGACTGTTCGCGCCGGCCGACGCGACGCGCCGGCCGTCCGGGTGCCAGGCCACGCAGAAGACGAGACCCGTGTGGCCGCTGAACTCGACGCTCACCTGTCCGGTCCGCGCGTCCCAGACCTTGACGGGCATGCCACCCCAGCCGGCCGAAGCAATCTTCTGGCCGTCGGGGCTGACCGCCACGCTCCAAACTTCATCGCCGTGTGGCGGCGTGAAGGACTCGGTTTCCTGCCGCTCGTGAGCCTGGAGCGGGGTCGCATCCCAGATGCGGATGGTCCCGTCCTTGCTCGCCGAGGCGAGGCGGTGGCCGTCCGGGCTGAACGCGACGGACGTGCAGTGCGCGGTGTGTCCGCGGAGGCCGAGCACCTCGCGGCCGGTCGCCGCGTCCCAGATGCGCACGATCTTGTCTTCGCCGCCCGAGGCGATGCGGCGGCCGTCCGGGCTGAAGGCGACGCCCAGCACGATTCCGCCGGGATGCGGAAGCGTGTGGGTGATCCGGCCGGTCGTCGTATCCCACACGTCCACGCGGCGCGCGAAGTTGGCGCCGGCAAGCCGGTTGCCGTCCGTGTTGAACGCCAGCGCGACGACACCCGTTTTGGGGAAGGTGCGGACGGGCTCGCGCCCCCCGGCCAGCGGGTTCCAAAGCTGCACGCTTGCCGCCCCCCAGCCCCCGGCGGCAAGCCGCCGCCCGTCGGCACTGAACGCCACGCTGATCCGACGCTTGTCGTCTCCGGGGAAGGTGTGGAGGGGGTTTTTGCTCCCGCTGTTCCAGTCCCAGACGTTCACATCGCCGGCATTGCCCGCCGCGAGCTGGCGGCCGTCGGGACTGAACACCGCGGCGTGCGCAGACCCGAACCGGTGAACGGCGTCGCACGGCTCGGAGAACAGCTTCTCGCCGGTCGTCCAGTCCCAGACCTTCACCTGCTCGTCAGCGCCGACGGAGGCCACGTGTCTGCCATCGGGATGGAACGCAACACTGCACGCAAAGCCGGCGTGCGCGCCGAGCGTCTGAACCTCGCGACCTGTCCTGCTGCTCCAGACCTTGACCTTTCCGTCTCCTCCCGCAGAGGCGAGGAATTCGCCGTCGCGGCTGAACGCCAGGCTGTTGACCTCCGTCTGGTCCCGCAGGACGACCGGTTCCACCCGCCACAGCCGCATGAGGTAGCGCCACTCCCACTCGCGCAGGTGCTCCGGGCACGCCTCGAGGAGTTCCAAGGCACGGCCCACGTTGGCGGGCAACTCGCGCTCCGCCAGGGCGATGTGCGTGAAGTAGAGGTTTCGTTCCAGCTCCTTCTTGGTCTCGGCTTCCACCGCGAGCCGGGCCTTCGCCTGGTCGGCGGCCCACAGCGCACTGGCGACCACGGCCCCCGCGGTTATGAGCAGCATGACGCCGAGCACCGCCGCGGTGGCCAGCGCCCGCGTGTGCCGCCGGGCGAACTTGCGGAACCGGTATCCCGCCG
>JBAUGM010000241.1:0-7720 GCA_049679725.1 Tepidisphaeraceae bacterium | reverse complement strand
CCCAAGCACAACGGCGCCGGCCCGCCCCGATCGCATCCCCGTTCGATTCATTGTTGCTTGCTCCACGTGTTGGCCGCAGCGACGCGGCACAAGGTCATCCGATCATACACCTATGTCCGTCCCACGTGGGAGACGGGACGGAAAACAACGCGCCAAATCCTCCAGGCGCGTGGCGAGCGTACGCGTTGGAAGGGCGAATCTCCTGCCGAGCCGAGACGCCTCTCGCGCCGCGGGGCTCGACGCCGCAGCGTTTGGCCACCTTGCCCGCGGGTGTCCCACGAATCAGCACGCGAAGAAAAAACCGGACGAAGAAAAAACCGGGACAGCTCTGAATTCTTTCACCGCTTCGATCTTCTGGTCGAGAAATGCCCGAGAAACAAATGATTGTGTCTTCACCCAAATTAATCCAGAGCTGTCCCGGTTTTTTCGCCCGGTTTCTGCGTCAGATCCTCCAGGCGCGAAGGCGGGCTATCGGTCGAGATGGCGAGAGCCCTGCCTGAACCAGGTTCCTCCCGACAGACCCGGCTCGGCAGGCGCCTCGCCGTCCCGTTGGCCTCCCCGTAATGTCCGTCCGAAGCGCGAAAGAGAACCCGCCGCAGGCGGGCCTGCGGCGGGTAAGCGGTGGGTCGAGCTGCCTGGCATGATCGCGCGCGTGTCGTCGCGTTACGGCACGCCGGTGACGGTGTCGAGGGGGTCGGATTCGGCGGTGTCGGCGCCGGAGCCGCCGCTGAGGATGTCGGCGACGCCGTCGTTGGCGAAGAGCAGGTCGTCGCCGCCGTTGCCGGTGAGCGAGTCCGCGCCCGCGCCGCCGTCGAAAAGGTCGGCGCCGCTGCCGCCGATGAGCGTGTCGTTGCCGGCGAAGCCGTAGAAGCGGACGGCCTTGCCGCTGGTGGTGGAGATCGTGTCGTTGCCGGCGCCGCCGTAGACGACCTCGATGTCGGTGCGGACGTTGTCGCCCTCGCCGATCTCACCGTCGTCGGCGAAATTGCCGAGGCCGACGGTGACGTTCGCCGTGCGGTGGAAGTAGCTGGCGGTGTCGCGGCCGAGGCCGCCGAGGAAGTCATCCGACTGCGTGTTGCCGTCGAGGATGTCGTTCCCGTCGCCGCCGAACATGTAATCGTCCCCTCCGCCGCCCAGGATCGAGTCGTTCGCCTTGCCGCCCGAGAGCAGGTCGTTGCCGCGGCCGCCCTCGATCTTGCCGGGGATCGTCACGTTCTTGTTGCTGAGGATGATCGTGTCGGCGCCGTCGCCGCCCTTGACGACGATGAACTGGACGGTGGACAACTCGTATGTCGTGATCACGCCGTTGTCGCTGAGCGTGAGGTTCGCGGCGCTCTGGCTTATCTGGATGTTGTCAGCGCTCGCCGTACCGAGCACGGTGAGGACGCCGTTGCTGAGCGAGGCGGAGAGGAGTCGGCGGGATTCGAGGGTTTCGATCACGGGGGCCTCCTGAAGGAAAGGGTACGCAATGCTACGATGCGTTTGGGGAAGCGACAAAGCGCGGCGGGTCGAATCGAGCCCCGAACGCGCCGCGCCGCGCCGGTTTATGCGGCCCGTGCGGGCGAAGACCGTGCGGCAACCCGTCTCACCCGCAACAACGGCGGATTTCAGGGGCCATTTGATTGAAATGGGCTGCACGTCATGACTTTCGGCCTACCCGTCGCCCGCGCCGCGTGATATGCCTATCGCCGAGCCGTGGGCCGCGTCCAGCCGCGCCAACGGGTGAATCGGAATGGAGCAGTCCATGAGCGTGGTACGTGAGACATGGTGTGCACATCTTGGCGACGAGCTGTCGTTCTGGGACGACTACCTGCGGACGCGCGGCGGCGAGTGGCCCGACGAGTTCGCCCAGCGCGTGAACCCCGACGCCCCGCTCATCGAAATGGCGATCGTCAACCGAATCCGGCCCGGCCGGCGGCGCGCGCGCATCCTGGACGTCGGCGCCGGCCCGCTCACGATCCTCGGCAAGCAACTGCCGGGCGTGACGCTCGACATCATCGCTGTGGATCCGCTGGCCGACTCCTACAATGAACTGCTCGAGCGGCACGGGATCATTCCGCCCGCCAAGACGCGCTGGTGCGAGGGCGAGAAGCTGGCGGCGAAGTTCAAGCCCGACAGCTTCGACTTCGCCTACGCGCGCAACGCGCTCGACCACGCCCACGACCCGCTGATCGTCATCGAGCAAATGGTGACGCTCGTCAAACCCGGCGGCTGGGTCATCCTCCGCCATCGCCCCAACGAGGCCGAAACCGCCGCCTACACAGGGCTGCACCAGTGGAACTTCGAACTGGTCGACGGCCGCTTCCGCGTGCGCAGCCGGGAGGCGGAGCACGATGTGTCCGCGGCGCTCGACCGCGTCGCGCAAGTCGACTGCACGCGCGACGGGCAGTGGCTGCTGTGCGCGTTTCGGAAACGCACAACGCTCGAACGCCTGTGGCGGCGGATCGTGCGCTGAATGTCATCTCGCGCGTCCCGCATGGTTTGGCGCTTTGGTCTAACTCCCTCTCCCCGGTACTCATGGGGGAGGGGCGAGTGAGACGTTCAGCACAAAATAGGGACAGTCACCTATTATTTACCCGAATGAAATAGGTGACTGTCCCTATTAACGCTATTAACGTGCCTCCTGGCTTTCGATGACACGTTGAATGACGGGGCGCGCGACGCGCGTGTCTGTCGGGTTCCCCATCGCTCGATTACACTCGCCATCCAAACATGGCGCTGTACGACATCGACACCACCAGGCCGCTCGAAACGCACGTTCAACAGGAGTGGCTTCTCACCAACGGCCTCGGCGGGTTCGCATCGTCCACCGTCGTCGGGTGCAACACGCGCCGTTACCATGGGCTGCTCTGCGCTGCCACCCTCCCGCCGGTCGGGCGGGTCATGGCGCTGAGCCGCATCGGTGAGATCCTCACGATCGACGGCGGCGCGACGCACGAGTTGGCCGTCAACCAGTTCAAGGGCACGTTCCACCCGCGCGGCGATCGCTACCTCCGCCGCTTCGAACTGGATGACACGGCCAGGTGGGTGTACGACGTGGAAGGCGTCCGCGTCACGAAAGAACTGCAGGCGGTGTGGCTGCGCAACGTCGTCGGCGTGCGCTATTCGATCGACGCGCCGACGGGGCGATCGGTCGAGCTGCAACTGCTCCCCTTCGTGAACCTGCGCGATTTCCACGCGACGCGACAGGCAAGTTCCGTCCGGTTCAGCGTCCGCGCCGGCGACCGCACGACAATCGTCGACGGCGGCGGGCATGCGGTGCACATTCAATCCGATGGCGGAGAGTTCCGCCGCGACGAGGGCTGGTGGTACGACCACACCTTCGCCATCGAAACCGACCGTGGGCTCGACGACACCGAAGACCTCTTCTCGCCCGGCCGATTCGTGCTGAAGGTGACCGGCAGCGGGACGATCACGATCTGGGCGGCGATGGAGTCGCCCGCGCTCTGCGACTGGGACGACGAACTCCGCCGCCGGCGCGAAGCGACGACGGCGGCATGCGCGATGCCGGAATGCGACGCGGCGTCGCTCCCCATCCGCAAGCTCGCGCGGGCGGCGAGCGATTTCGTCGTCTACCGCAAGACGCCCGACGGCAAGGACGGCACGAGCATCCTCGCCGGCTATCCGTGGTTCGCCGACTGGGGCCGCGACACGTTCATCGCGCTGCCGGGGCTGCTGCTCACGACCCGCCGCTTCGAGCAGGCGCGGCAGGTGCTCACCGTCTTCGCTCAGTACGTCAGCGAGGGGATGATCCCCAACCGCTTCGACGACTACTCCAACGAGCCGAGCTACAACACGGTCGATGCCAGCCTTTGGTTCATCCATTCCGCCTTTGAATATTTCCGCCTCAGCACTGACCATCATACGTTCGAGAAAATCCTCCAGCCCGCCTGCCGCGCGATCGTCGACGGGTACAAGCGCGGCACCCGCTTCGGCATCCGCATGGACGAGCGGGACGCGCTGATCACGCAGGGCGACGCGACGACGCAGCTCACGTGGATGGACGCCAAGTGCGGCGACATCGCGTTCACGCCGCGGCAGGGAAAGGCCGTCGAGATCAACGCGCTGTGGCACCGCGCGCTGGTGCTGATGGAGGCGAAGGATCTCGCGAAGCGCTGCGCTGAGAGCTTCCGCGCGGGATTCTGGATCAGCCCGTTCCGGGGGCTGGCGGACGTGATCGACGGCGACACGCCGGCGACGCAGAAGGACATCCGCCGGGATCTGGCGATCCGCCCGAACCAGATCTTCGCCGTCAGCCTCAGCGACGACCTGCTCACGCGCGACCAGCAGTCGGCCGTCGTCGAAGTGGTGCGGCGGGAGCTGCTCACGCCTTTGGGATTGCGCACGCTGGCCAAATCCGATCCGAATTACCACAGCATCTACCGCGGCACGCAGATGGTGCGCGACGCGGCGTACCACAACGGCATCGTCTGGCCGTGGCCGCTCGGGGCGTTCCTCGAGGCGTACGTGAAGGTGCACGACCGCTCGCCGGAGTCGATCAAGCAGGCGACGCAGTGGCTCGCGCCGCTGATGGCGGAGATGGACCACCGCGGGTGCATCGGGCAGTTGCCCGAACTGTACGAGCCGGAGGAACCGTACCGCCCGGTCGGCACGTGCGCGCAGGCGTGGAGCGTGGCGGAGGTGCTCCGACTCGCGATGATGTTGAAGGTGTGACTCAGCTTAGCTCCCTCTCTCCGGTACTCCCGGGAGAGGGGGCAAGAGGCCCCTCACATCGTCTTGAGGATCTGCTCCGCCGTCACGTCTTTGCCGGTCCACGTGGTAACGCGGCGTCGCCGCGGGATGAGGGGGTAAGCACATCAGTCCCAACATCAGTCCCACAATTTCCCCGGATTGTTCACGCGTTCGCGCACCGCATCTCGCACCGGGCGGCGCTCCCGGCTCCGCCGCTTGCGGTACGCGTCGGGCGAGATCTTCAGCACGCGCTTGAACGCGGTCGAGAACGCGAAGGCGTTCTGGTAGCCGACCGATCGCGCGATCGAGCGGATCTTCTGCTGCGTCGACTCCAGCAGCGTCGCGGCGCGGCGCATGCGCAGGAACGTCACGTGGTGCATCGGCCCGCGCCCGGTCTGCTGCTGGCAGAGGCGGCGAAGGTGCTCGGTGCTGAGCGCGGACATCTCCGCCAGTTCCGCCAACGTCCACGGGTGGGCGGGTTTTGCGTCGACGCGCTCCCACAGCGGCAGGAGGCTGCGGCGCCGGCTGTGCTTGGCGGCGCGCCCGAGGCGCACCGCGTACGCATGCAGCAGTTCGATCCAGTGATCGATGACCGTCGCCTGCGCGGGCCCCATCGATTCGCGATACAGGCCGAGGATCGCCGAGCGCAGGTATTCCGGATCGGCGCGCACGAGCGACGGCCTGGGGCAATCGATGAGCGGCGGCTCTCCCGTCGGTGACGGGTGCCACCACAGCCACGCGAAGTTCCATCGCGTCCCTTCGACGGTTCGGTACGCGTGCAGGACGTCGGGCGGCGTGAGGTACGCCATGCCGGGGCCGCACGATTCCCACTTTCCGTCGACGAGCACATCCCCGCGCCCCGCGAAGCACGCGACGACGTGCCCGTACGGCGGCTTGTGGCGCACCATCGAGAACCCGCGTCCCGCGTCCGACACGCCGGTCAGCCCGATGTTCAGCGTCTTCATGAGCGGAGAGATCTTCTGCCCGATGATCTGCTCGAGTGTGTGGGAACCGACAATGTGCATTTCGCGAAGGTCAATGGGGAAAACTCGCATGGCCGGTCTCCGGGGCGGTGATACCCTTTTGATCACGCTCGCATCGAGAGGCGCGAATCGGATCGCGTATCGCCACGTGCGAAGATGCGAAAGTCCGGTCCGCGTGTCGAGGGGTGTTTTGCGATTGTCGTTCCCGGGTCGCACAGCATTGCAACCCCAACGGAGATCGTCATGTTCCGGTCCCGCCGCAAAGGATTCACGCTCGTCCCCTTCGACTCGCTCCGCTCGCTCAGGACGCGGGAACTGCCTGCCGTGAGCAACGGGAAACGCGCAGCGTTCACCCTGGTCGAACTGCTCGTCGTCATCGGCATCATCGCGCTGCTGATCGCGATGTTGCTTCCCGCGCTCAACGCCGCGCGCGAGCAGGCCAAGGCGGCGACGTGCCTGTCGAACCTGCGGCAGATCGGGCAGGCGATGCAGATGTACGCCACGGAGTTCAACAACCACGTGGTGCCCGGTTCGATCCTGCGCTGGGACGGCGGCGGGCCGATCGCGGGCCGCGGCGAGGAGAACTGGGCGACGATGCTCGTCGCGCGCGGGTACATCAAGCAGGCGAGCCAGATCGACTTCGTCGGTGATGCCGGGCCCCCGCCGGGCGAGCAAGCCTGGGATTCGCCCACCTCTGCGGGGAACACCGTCTTCCGCTGCCCCAGCGGTATCGACTTTGAGGGTAACGTGGGCGGACCGGCGCCCACTTCCAAACTGGACGGCAAGGCCGCGCAGTTCTGGCGTCGCCAGTCGATGCTCTTCGCCGGCCCCGGCGCGGTCAGCCAAGGGACCGCCCCCATGATCGATACCTGGTACGCCGGCAATTTCGTCCAGCCCACCACCAACGCGCAGATGATGGGCACGACGTTTCAGAGCGGCTTCCCGATGCGCACGCTTGGACGCAACAACGCCGGCGCGCAGCGCGGGCGGATGTTTGGCGGCCCGCTGGTGAAGTACAACCAGATCAAGAAGGCATCCGAGGTCGCCATGCTGTTTGACGGCCTCCGCTCGCACAATTACAACCCGAATTACATCAGCGCCCGGCACAACAAGCAGAAGCAGACGAACTTGCTGTTCGCTGACGGACACGCCGAACCGGTCGACACCAAGTCGCTCCCCGTCGGCGGTGGCAGCACCCAGGCGACGTCCGTCTTCCGCGCGCCGGACCAGTTGTCTCCGTTCCCGTTCCCGAAGTGGCGGCTGGACCAGTAACCGCCGCGCCGCAATCCCGTGCGTCCGCGCGTCCCCTTTGCACGCAGCCCTTGTGCATGCCGGGAATTCCGTTGTTTTAACGGCGTATTAGAATGTTGCACATGAGCATCGCACGACTGGCCTGCACGCTGTGGATGGCGCTCGGCCTGATTCTGCCCGCGCTCGCCACCGCTGCCGGGGCCGTGAACGGTCGGCCGAACGTCGTCTTCGTTCTCGTTGACGACCTGGGCTACGGCGAGCTCGGTTGCTATGGCAACACGCGCGCCCACACGCCGAACATCGATCGCCTCGCCTCGGAAGGGGTGCGGTTCGAGCGGTTCTATGTGAACTCCCCGATCTGCTCCCCGTCGCGCGTCGCGTTCATGACGGGGCAATATCCGGCGCGGTGGCGCATCACGTCGTACATGGAGGGCCGCGCGATCAACGCCAGGCGCAGCATGGCCGACTGGCTCTTGACCGACGCGCCCAGCCTTGCGCGCATGCTTCGAGGCAGCGGCTACCGTACGGGCCACTTCGGCAAGTGGCACATGGGCGGCGGGCGCGATGTCGGCGACGCGCCGCTGATCACCGAGTACGGCTTCGACGAATCGCTCACGCAGTTCGAGGGGATGGGCGACCGAATCTTCCCGACGTTCGACACGCTGCTCCCCAAGCAGCCGCACCGCGCGTTGCCCCTGGGGTTGGCGAGCGAGAAGCTCGGTCGCGGGAAGACGGAATTCGTGAAGCGCAGCGAGGTGACCGGACGATACGTCGGCGCGGCGCTGGATTTCATC
>JBAUGM010000240.1:0-1940 GCA_049679725.1 Tepidisphaeraceae bacterium | reverse complement strand
CCCGAGATCCCTCGGTCGTAAAACTCCCTTCGGGATGACGTCTATCTTGCTACGGCGATGGAAAGCGCTTCTGAAATGCCCTGAGGACGGTGTCGTCACGGCGCGCCTCGACAACGGTGCCAATGCGCGTGCTCGCGGGGGCGTCGTTCCTGTAGATCGCCAGCGCCTCCACCGCGTGCACCGCCGACGGCGTCGGCTCCTCGTCGATCACGTTGAGCAGGAAGTCGATCGACTGGGGGTGGCGCGTCAGGGCGATGCCGAACAGCAGCGCCCGCCGACCGTCCGAGGTGATCTCCCGATCGAACCGGGCGCGCAGCAGCGCGAACGCTTCCGGCAGCTTCGACTCCCCCAGCGTCGTGGCGGCGGCGTCGCGCAGTTCGGGTTGGAGATGATCCAGGAACGGCTCAATCAGCTCGATCGCGCCCGCGCCGAGCAGCTGCAGGAGCGACGCGAAGCACTCCGCGATGACCGCGGGCTCGGCGTCGCCGATGCGGATCTTCAGTCGCAGCGGCAACGCCCCTTCCGGACGCCCGCAGTGGCCGATCGACTGAGCGGCGGCCGCTCGTGCGGGCGCCTGCGCGTCGCCAAGTAAATCGGTGAGGGCGGGGAGCGTTCTGATTGTGTTGAGTCGAGCCATCGCACGGGCGCACGCGGCGCGGAGGTCGACGGCGACGTCGGACGAGCCGCCCCACGCGCCCTCAAGCTGAACGTGTCGAATGCCGCGGAGGAAGAGCGCTTCGTCGTTGCCGTCGAGCGCTTCCATCGCCCTCGCGATTGACGTCTTGGCCACGCATCCCTTGTCGGGGTCATCGAAGAAGCGCGAGAACGACTTGTGCAGATCGGGGAGCAGAAGAGCGAGCTGAAGCTCGCTCGCCAACTCGGCCGCCTTGCCGGCGAGGAGGTTGGATTTGCCCGAGAGGGCCTTCTTCAACACATCCCGCGTCGCATCGGACTTCGGGTCCGCGCGCACCTTGTTCAGCGCCAGGACCTGCTCCTCGATGGGAAGTGCTTTCGCCACGCGCGGCTTTGCAACAAAGAAGACAGGCGCCACGCAAGGCGCCTGCCCCTGTTGGAGATCACATTACGCTTTCGCCCCGGGCCGTCCTGGCGAGCGGCCCGGGGCGATGCTCACTGAATCGTGTGCTCGCTCACGCCTATTCGTTGCCGGTGGTCTCCTCGAGCATCTTGCGGAGGTAGCCGTTCTCGCGGCGGGTCGCTTCGAGATCGAAGACGAGGTACTTGATGCTCAGCCGAAGGTAATCGAGGCTCTCCTGGAGGCTGCTGACAGTCTGCTTCAGCCGCTCGTGGCGCTGGCGCGTCTCGTCGGCGAGCTTCTCGAGCTTCTTGCGCTCCGTCACGGGCAAGGTGGTGATCTCGCCCATCAGTTCGGCGAGCTTGGTCTGGAATTCGTGTTCGTTCATCGCTCGATCTCCTCGCGTCGCACGGCTCCCTGCGGTGCCAGCCCTGAAACAAATCCGGGCTATTGCCCGATGGTTAAGGCAAACGGTGTTCCACACCCCGAAGCGCGTCATGCGCTTTGCCGGACCGCCTGTGGTCGGGCGCTTTTTCCTTCGTAACCCGAGCGGATTCGTCCGCTCCGCCGGCGACTGCTGTGCCGGATGTTGACTCGACGCAACGCGAAGCGTCGTTCGCGTTGCGTTGCACCCACTGCGGTTGCGCCGCGTTTCGCGGACGCCACGTCACGTTCAGCGCCTCGCGAGCGAGGCGGCTAACTGCTGTGGCTCATCGTTGCGGCTCGACATCCTCTTACCGACCCACGATCACGCCCGCGTAACCCACCGCGTTATCGGACGACTGCAGTGCGACGTCGGCGAGCGTCTCGAAGCTGCTCGTATGACGGAGCACCTGCGCCCGCGTCGCGCCGCGCTCACCGCAGGCCGCGACCGTCGCCGCGATCGCCCCGCCGCCGCAGGCGTTGG
>JBAUGM010000239.1:0-1522 GCA_049679725.1 Tepidisphaeraceae bacterium | reverse complement strand
GCCGAGGCCCGCGAGGTGCGACGCGATGATCGCGGCGCCGCCGTCGAAGTCGTCGCTGCGCAGCAGCCGCAGGCTCATCATCGGGCTCTCGGCCGCCACGCCCGTGGCGTCGCACAGGTGGTAGCGGTCGAGGATGTAGTCCCCGACGACGACCATTCGCATCCCGCGGAAGCGGTGGATCGTGTTCGCCAGGTCCGCACCGTTCAGGCCGTGCGCCTGCCGGAAGCGGCGAACCTTCTCCTCGTTGAACAGCTTGGCGTTCGTCGCGCTCCCGATCAGCGCGGTGGAGGAATAGACGACGTCGCCGCTGGAGAAGATGACGCGCCCGCCGTGGCGGACGACGGTGTCGCGCTCGGCGAGGAAGCGCGGGTCGTGGTTCGTCTCGTACTCGCGGCCCTTCACGTACACGTCGGGCCGAAGGGCTTCGAGGAGTTCTGCGGCCGTCGGGTCCGGGTTGACGTAGGCAAAGTCAACACACTCCAGCGCCGCGACGCTCGCGGCGCGCAGGTCCTGCGGGATGAGTGGCCGGTTCACGCCCTTGTTCACCTGCGGGTCGGCCGTCAGCGAGACGATCAGGACGTCGCCCTGGCTTCGCGCGAACTGCAGGTACTGGATGTGCCCCGGGTGGACGATGTCGAAACAGCCGTGGCAGTGGACGACCGTTTTGCCCACAGCCGCAAGGTCACGACGAATCGAGATCAGTTGTTCGAGGGTGCAGATCTTGCGCTGCGGCGACATGGTCGATTCATCGGCCGCAGGGGGCGTGGGGCGTGAATTTTATCGGACGGTGGGGGAGAAGCTTTCAGCGGTCAGCACTCAGCGATCAGCCGGAAAATGCAATCGCCTTTGCCTGGCTGACCTGTCGCGGCGGGTTCTGACGGTTCTTCACCGTCGCGTCCTGGCTGTCGGGGCTGTCGGGGTGCTCTTGTTGTTGTCGAGTCAGCCCACGTCCATCTTGATCACGCCGCGCTGGCGCTTGACGGTGATCACGCGCTGGCGGAGCGAGTCGAAGATCGCGCGCGGATTCGGCAGGCCGTGCAGGTCGAGCTTCGGCGTCGTGCGATCGTTGGACAGCACCTTGATGCACCCGACGTTCATCATCCGGTCGAGCAGCCCCTGCTCGAAGCTGATGTCGTCGACGTGCCACAACTCCAGCGTGTCAATCCGCTTCTTGAGGATGCCGCGCTCGTAGTCGATGCGGTAGTTCGTGATGCGGTAGCGCGTCGTGCGCGTCACGAGGATGGGCACGACGATCGCGAGGATGCCGAGCAGCAGGGCGATGATCGACACCCACCACGCCCACCACGCCAGCACGAGCCCCACGACGGCCAGCACCAGCAGCGAAAGCCCCAGGAGCACGGTGAGGACCGCCTTCACCTGGTCGGCGCGGAACACCGGGCGGCCTTCGAAGTAAACGACCTCGTCCTCCTCCACCGGCCTGGCCGGCGGAACGTCGTGCAGCTGTCGTTCGATTGTCGGATCGGTTTCGCCCATGTGGTCGTCCTTAGCCTTCTCGTAGTTG
>JBAUGM010000238.1:0-6057 GCA_049679725.1 Tepidisphaeraceae bacterium | reverse complement strand
AGTATGCCCCGCCTCGGCGCCGCGCAGCTCCGTGAGCGTCGTGCCGCCCAGCGCCGCAACCGTGCTGTCGCCATTGCCGCGCAGGATCAGCCACGGCCTGCCCGACAGGGTGCTGAGCTGAATCGCTTCCGCCTGCCTGGGCGTGACGATCAGCGTCACGCTCTTGACGATTTCGATCGCGTCCTTCTTCTCCGTGTCCGTGGAGGTCGACTGCCCCACAGCCTTCACCAGCACGTTCTGCACGATCGTGCGGCTCATGCTCTCGGCGAGGTGCGGGTCCTGCATGATCGAGATGACGTCGACGCGCGAGCCCGGCGTGACCATCCCGCCGACGCCGCTGAACTCGTTGACCTCGACCGTCATCGCGCGCATGCCGGGCGGGACGAGCGCCTGCAACCCGCTCGCCGTCCCCTGGGGCGCGAGCATGGATTCGGTGACCGGCTGGCCCTTCACGAGCTGCGCCTGCGCCGTGCGGCCGACGAGGTCGGACGGGCTCGTGTACGCGCCCTCCGGTGGCGCGTCCGCCGCGATCGGGCGAATTTCGAGGTCCTCCGCCGCCAGCGCTTCACCGGGCGCGATCGGGCGCTTGGCCACCACCAGCTTCACCGCCGCCGTCGCGTTGTCGCCCTTGCGCGACGACACCGCGTCGTTCGCGAGTTTCGCGGCGATCACCCCGAGCACCAGCGCGAGGCAGATCGGCAACCAGGTCTTGACGTTCATGACGGGATCTCCACTGTGCACGAGGCCGCAGTATCTGTCGGTTGTGACGGTGGCGCGCTTTAGGAGGGCAGAGCAAGGAGCTACAAGCGCGTAAAGTCGGACGTGTCGCGAAACGCGACTGTTGCGGCGGGTCGATCGAGGACGATCGCCCGGCAGCGCGGGGCGGGAAGGATTATCTGACGTTCGCGCGGTTTGGGACCTGATGCGAGGTCCGGCCAGATGCGCAAGCAATCACTTTTGCAATCCAATGCCATCATCGTCGGCATCGGTATCGGCCGTCAGGGCGGAAAACACCGAAGTGCCAGGTTCGCGCCTGGAAAAGCCGAGGTGCCAGCGAGGGGGCATTGCCCGTGGAGGCAAGCGCTTTGGCGAATGATTCGGACGATCACGATGCCCCTCGCGTGGCGTTTGCTCGATCAGCGGGTCCGGGGCAACTGCGATGTAGGACAGTCCGTAGCGCAGCTCGTCGAACTGGGCACGGGTGTTGTACCCCGTGGCCCGCGCCTTGATCAGGTTGCCGACGGAGAAAGTCTGGCCGGCGGGCAGGGTCAAGGTCGCGTCGGCGGAGGCGTCGCTGGGCTGGATGCCCGGAGTCGGGTCAATCCACATGCGCGCCATGTCGGTCGTGCCGTAATCGATGCGCACGACGATGAAGGTGGTGGTGCCGGAGGGCATGTCGACGCCGGAATCGGCGTAGGTCTCGCTGCCGCCGATGTTCGAGCGCATCGAGTAATTGCCGTTGAACGGCGCGCCGATGCGCAACTCGGTTCCGAGATTGATTTCACCGGTGATGGTGCCGGTGCCGCCGTCCAAGGCCGTGTTCATGAGGAACCCGACCCAGCGGCTGGTGCCGTTGGTTCCGAAGGAGGTGCTGGCGTTGCGGGTGGCCTCGGCGCTGTGCCAGGTCCAGACCCGGTCGCCGCTGGTGACCAGCCCGTGCCCGCCGACCGCGAAATTCAGGCTGCCGGTGTAGACGCCGGTGATGGCGGTTGGTGCAGTCCAACCATTGCTCCAGCCGTAACCGGCGTTGCCGCCGTTGAAGGTGGTGTAGTTGAAGTCCTCGGAAGCGAGCACGGTGGCGAAGGGGGAGGTCATCCCCGCGGCGGTCGTGGAGTCGCCGGAGGCGTTATACGAAGTCACCTTGTAGTAGTAAGCGACGCCGGCGGTGGGGGCGGTGTCGGTGTAGGCGGTCACGCCGGCTCCGACGGCGCCGTAGACCGACCCCCAGGTGGTGTTGTCGGTGGATCGCCAGATGTGGAACCCGGATTCGGTGCTGGAGTTGTCGGTCCAGCTCAGGAGCATGCTGTTGGTGGTGGGGATGGCGACCAGGTCGCTCGGCGCCGCCGGTACGGCGCCGGCGCCGGTCGGTGCGACTGCGGCGTAGGTGGTGCCGTAACGGAGCTCGTCGAACTGGGCGCGGGTGTAGTAGGCGTTGCCCCGTGCCCGGATCAGGGTGCCGGTGGCGAAGCTCTGGCTGCCGGGGAGGGTCAAGGTCGCGTCGGCCGATCCGTCGGAGGGCTGGGTTCCGGGGGTCGGGTTGATCCACATGCGGACCACGTCCGTCGTGCCGTAGTCGATCCTGGCGACGATGAACTT
The DNA here is from genome assembly GCA_049679725.1 of Tepidisphaeraceae bacterium. Taxonomy (GTDB): domain Bacteria; phylum Planctomycetota; class Phycisphaerae; order Tepidisphaerales; family Tepidisphaeraceae; genus DASYWJ01. Next base: position 3,741 of record JBAUGM010000238.1, on the reverse strand, counting down.
CGTCGTGCCAGACTGGATCGCGACGCCCGAGTTGGCGAAGGTTTCGCTGCCGCCGATGTTGGTCCGCAGCGAGTAATTGCCGGAGAGATATCCGCCGATGCGCAACTCCGTGCCGAGGGAAATTTCGCTGCTGGGGGTGCCGGTGCCGCCGTCCATGGCGGCGTTCATCAGGAAGCCGATCCAGCGGCTGGTGCCGTTGGTTCCGTAAGAGGTGCTGACGTTGCGGGTGGCCTCGGCGCTGTGCCAGGTCCAGACCGTGTTGCCGCTGGTGGCCAGGGCGTTGCCGCCGGCCGAGTGGCTCAAGCTGCCGGCGTAGACGCCGGTGTTGGTGGTGGAGTCGACGTCCCAGGCGTCGGCCCAGCCGCTGCCGCCGATCGCGCCTTCCCAGTTCGCGCCGCCGCCGACGGTATAGTTGAAGTCGTCATTGGCCGGCGAGACGGTGCCGTCGTTGTCGAGGATGGTGACGGTGGCGCTGTTGAGCGTGCCGACGGTGTAACCCGTGCCGCCGGCGAGGGTCAGGATGGACGTCTCGGACGATTCCACCAGGGCATCGTTGACGGGCGTCAGGATGATGGTCGCCGACGAAGCGCCGATCGGGATGGTCACGCTGGCGCCGAGGTTGTTGTGATCGGTCCCGCTGGTGGCGGTCCCGCTGCGAGTGAAGTTGACGACGAGCGCGGCGGTGGTGGGGCCGGTGCGGGTGATCGTGTAGACGCCGTTGTTCGGCAGCGTCTCGCTGGCGGTCGCGTCGGTGGCTGCGATGCTCACGGTGGGCTGGCCGCCGCCGCCGCCGCTGTTGAGAAGCCACAGATCATGATCGTCGTCGTCCACGTCGCGATCGGCGTCCCAGTCGCCTTCGTCCCAGTCGGCGTCGGTGGCGCCCTGGTTGGCGGTCCAGATGGCCTCGTCGGCGGCATTGACGAGATAATCCATGTTGGCGTCACCGGGGATGGGCGTCCGCAGGATGAACACGTCCCGCTGGCCGGTATTCGCCCAGTCGCTTGTGAAAACGATGAACCGGCCGTCCCGGCTGCTGTTGGCCATCGGCCAGTCCCAGTAGTCATACGGGTTGAAAAAGTTGCTGCGGTGATGGGCCATGCGAATGACGCGGCCGCTGCCGTCGGTAGCGACCATGAAGATCTCGTTCAGGAACGGTCCGGTAATGTCCCCCTCGAAGGATTCTCCCTTGCTGACCACCGCCCACCCATCATCGGCCGCGGTGAGGGAGATGTGACCCGACTGCCAGAGCGCGCCGCCTTCGTTGGCGGGACGGGGCGTCCAGACGTTGTGCCAGGTGTGGGGCGTGGAGAGATCGCGTCCGTTGATGCGGTTGTTGCCGCCCATTCCGACCAGCGTGCCCGCGCCCTGGTCGGAGTGGCCGGGCGCATCGTCCACGCCGAGGTAGGTCAGCTCGTCGTACGTGCTGTTGGTGACGTTCCAGATCCCGACGGGATTGGGCGCGCCGGTCTTGACGGTCAGGTATACGCCGGTCTTGTCGATCCTCACTTCATCCAGCCCCGGCTCCGTTTCGAAGACCGGAGAAGTGTTCGTGTCGCGCTTCCAGACCTGGTATCCCAGCACCGCGCCCGTGGAGCTCCTTCTCGTGAAGGCGAAGATGTTCTCATCCTCGCTGACACTGAACTGAAAGACGTAGTCGCCGGAGTTCCAGCCCGGGGTGTCGGCGAAGTCCTTGATCAGTGTGTACGCGTGGGTGGCGACGTCATATGAATAGATCCGCGCGCCCCGATGGGTGAAGAGCTTGTTGGGCGTCGAGGGGTTGGTGCTCCACTTGGCGTCTTCCCACATGGGAGCCCCGCCGCCGGGCGGGTTGGAGGCGAACAACGGTCCGACGTAAGCGGGCGTCATCGTCGTGGGGTTGAAGCTGTACAACGAGATTTCCCCGGTCGATGCTGCAACCGAGCCCGTCCTGATGTAGAGGTAGGTGTTGTTGTTGTTCAGCGAGGAATAGTAAGAATAGGCGACGTGATTGTGGTTTCCGTCGGTCGCGTCGGTGACGCGGATGATCTTGGTCCCGAAGGCCGGGTCGGTGAACTGCCCCAACCTGGCCGGCAGCGTCGGCGCCGTCGGCAGGGGGACGTTGCCATAGTCTGTCACGGGAGCGCTGAGCAGATAGCGCCGCTCCAGTGATTCGATGAGCGCCCCACGCCGATTGCCCCGGGTGGCCCGAGAAACGGTGAACGAACTACGGGTGAACACGGAGGCGCTCCTTCCCGCTCGTCGTGGCGAGCGATCATCGCTTGTGCCCCCGCGTATGACCTGACGGCTCGGCCGGCTGCTCCGTCACCGAGGTGGGGCAGCGCGCGGACCTTCCCTTCGCCGGGGCCTGCATCTTGAACTGCCGCTGAACAACAACTGGAAACGTCGCAACTGAAATGAGAACGCGAGTTACTATAGCTCATCATAGTAACAAGTCAAGGGAGTAATCGGTTTCACCGTCACATTTCACACAGTCCATGCAGGCGGCGCATCTGTCCCGTTGCAGCGCCGAGCCGCTCTAACGGATTACTATATCTGTGCATATCAACTAAACAGGTCCGGGGAGCTGTTCATCTCCGCTTCGGACCTGACGCGCGTGAGGCGCGCGGAGGCGACGTGCAGATTACTCCTTGACCATCACCGTGGCGCCGCTCACCTGTGCGCCGTCGCTGATCCACGGCGAGACGGTGCTCAAGCCCCCCGCCACGCTGGACCACGTGCACTTCACGACGACCTTGACCGGCGTCTGCGCCGTCGCCGTGGCGACGTTGAGGTTCGCGTTCGTCTGAGCGTGCTTGATCTCGACCTGATAGCCGCTCGCCTGGAGGCCGGCGGCCGTCATCGCGTCGCCCACGGCGGTGTTGACCTTGGCGTTGGTCGCGCTGGACACGATGCCCACCCGCGCGCCGTCGCGCGCCGCGGATTGCAGGGTGTGTTTCACGAAGAAGAAGTAGCCGAACTCGATCATCCCGAAGCTCAGCGTCAGGATGATCGGGAGGACCAGCGCGGCTTCGAGGACCGCCCCGCCCCGACGCAAACGCCGGCGACGTCCGATGCTCGAGATCGATCGCGGCATGGCGTCACCTCCACGCGTAGGCGGCGACCATCACCAGGACCGTCGCGATCAGCACGGGCACGGCGTAGGGCAGCGGCCGATTCACCGAGCGGCACTCGTTGCCCGTCGTGGTCACATGATCGAGCCCGAAGTCACGCAGGTGCATCAGGTTGATCCCGACGACGGCGGTGTTGCGGAACAGGATCGACAGCCGGCCCTGGGCCAGCGCCTGCCCGAGCACGATCACCATGCCGACGACGGCCTCGGCAGCGAAGATGGCGAACACCATCTGCGGCCCGAGCCACGCTCCGATGCCCGCCATCAGCTTCACGTCTCCGCCGCGGATCGCGCCGATCGCGAACAGTAGGAACGTCAGCCCGAACCCGACGCCGAACCCCGCGAGGGACTGCGCCGCCGAGACCGTGCCGGCTGCGCAGAAGCTCTGCGCGATGCCGCACAGGACCATCGCGAACGTGAGCACGTTCGGGATCCGGCGACTGTGCAGGTCCTGCACCGCCGCCCACACCAGCGCCGCGCCCAAGGGTGCGGCGGCGATGAGCGTTTGCTGTGTCACGCTTACGTCCTTCGACAACCCGGGGAGAAACGCCGCAAGGCCGCCGCACAACCGCTGCGGCGGCCACCAGGGATGATTCGCTTCGCGGGAGGGCGCGCCTCCCGGCGAGCCGCGG
>JBAUGM010000237.1:0-9082 GCA_049679725.1 Tepidisphaeraceae bacterium | reverse complement strand
AACGGAAAGTTTTCGCTTGGTCATGTCGGGTCACCTTTCACTTAAATGATCGATGCGTTCGTCGCTCACTGTTCGGACTGCGGCGCCACGCCGGCGTTCTCGTGGAGGGCAAGCTGTGCGAATCGGCGCTCGGCCTGCAGGGCGACGGTCTCGACGTCCTCGCGCAGGCTCGCGTGGTCCACGACCTGCCGCGTCTGGAGTTTGGACACCGCCTGCACCATCGCCTCCTGAAATTCCCGCTGTTCGACCGACTGTTTGTCGGCGTAGCGCGCCAGTTCGGTGGTCAGCTCCTCTCGCACTTCCTGCCGCACCTCGCGCGCCAGTTCGGCGCGGAGGGACGCGAGGTCCACCGCCGGCTTCGCCGTCAGCCGGGCGACGCCATACCCGCACGCCAGCAACACCACCGCGGCCGCCGTCCAGCGCAGCGCGCCCGTCCATCGCGCGGCGGACGACGTCGCCGCCAGCCTTGAGGCCGGTCGCAGCTTCCATGCGGCAAGATTCGTGCGCGTTTCGCGCCACGACTCGATGCGCTGCCGGCACTCGGCACACGCTTCGACGTGCCGCGTCACGTCCATCTGATGCGCGGGAGCCAGCTCCCCGTACAGGAAATCCGTCAGCTCTTCGACGTTGGGATGACTCATAACGCCAACCTCTCTTTCGCCGCCCCCGGCTCGCCGGCCGGGGGCATGTCTTCATCTCCCGCGAGGATCGGTTTCAGGTATTCGCCGAGCTGGTCGAGCGCCTCGGACATCCGCCACTTCACGGTTCCTTCCGGCACGTCCAAAACCTCGGCGATCTCGCGGAACTTGAGATTCTCGTATTCGCGGAGCACGACGACCGCCCGGTGCGACTCCGGCAACTGTTCCAGCGCGCCACGCACGAGCTCGGCCCGCTCCGATCGCACGGCCCGCACGTGCGGCCCATCCTCGGCGTCCGACGCTGCGGGATGATCCGCCCCTTGCTCATCCAGCGATCGCTCGCCTCGTCGTCCGCTGCGCCGGGCGTGCTCGTGGCACAGGTTGAGCGCAATCCGCCACAGCCATGTCGAGAACTTCCGGCTCTGATCGAAGCGCTCGCGGTTGGCGAAGACGCGGGCGAAGGCTTCCTGCGCCAGGTCTTCGCCGCGATGCTCATCGCCGCTCATGCGGACGCAGAGGCGTCGGATCGGCCCTTCCCACCGATCGACGAGCCGCGCGAACGCGGCGGCGTCGCCGGTGGCCTGCACGAGGCGCATCGACTGCTCATCGGAGACGGACCCAGAGCCGAACAGTCGTGGCACCCAGCTCATGCGAACATTCTTGCAAACGGGCGGTGAATCGCGACGCGCGTCTATGCCCGGTGATATGCGCGAATGCTGCATCTGGTTGGAAGAAAAAACCCGCATTCAACAGCGCCCGTGGACAACTCGTGCGTAACGTGTCCTGCCAGCCGCTTTCCGACCCTGCTCGCCCCCCGCCCTCGTATCATCCCGCCCTCTGAGCCAGATCGGTTTGCATGCCGATGAGATGTTAGGTTACAGTTCGCGTTGCCGAACGTGGCGGGAGGGAGCCCCATGAGCCAGTTGATCGACGGACCGCTTTCCAGCCAGTTTGACCGCCTCCCGCCCCACTCGATCGAGGCGGAGATGTGCCTGATCGCGTCGATGATGCTCGACAAGGAGATGGTCGGGCAGGTCGTCCAGATTGTCGACCGCGACGCGTTCTACCAGGCGGATCACCAGATCATCTACGACGTGCTCGTGAAGCTCTACGAGCAGAACCGCCCGATCGACGCTGTGATCCTCCGCGAAGAGCTGCTCAAGCGCCAATTACTCGACGAAGTGGGCGGCAGCGCGTACCTCGCCGCCATCCTCAACTCCGTCCCCTCCGCCGCCCACGGCGCGCACTACGCCGGCATCGTCCGCGAGAAAGCGCTGCTCCGGCAACTCATCAGCGCCTCCAACGACATCCTCCGCGACGCCTACGCCCCCCACGAGGAGGCTGCGCTCGTCCTCGACAAGGCCGAGAAGAAGATCTTCGACATCGCGCAGAAAAAAGTCGGCAAGGCGATGGTCCCGATGGAGGACGTCCTGCACGAAGTCTTCGAGATGATCGAGAACCGCGGCCACAGCGGCCTGATGACCGGGTTCTTCGAGCTCGACGACATGATGAACGGCCTGCAGAACGGCGAGCTGATCATCGTCGCGGCACGGCCGAGTATGGGCAAGGCGCAGCCGCTGGATGCAAACGTGCTCACGCCGGGCGGCTTCAAGCGCATGGGTGACCTGCGCGTTGGCGACGAGATCGCATCGGTCGACGGTCAACCGTCGCGCGTTGCTGGGATCTACCCGCAGGGGTTTCGGCAGGTCTACGGCGTCACGTTCGCGGACGGACGTTCGACGGAGTGCTGCGCCGAGCACTTGTGGCGGGTCCACTTCAGACAGTGGGAGGAGCCCCGCGTCCTGTCGACGGCGCGCGTCATCGAACTCCTCCAGCGCAAGCGGTACCGCAACCGGCTGTGGGTGGAGACGTTCGCTGGCGACTTCGGCTCCGACGAAGGATTGCCGCTCGACCCATGGCTGCTCGGCGTGCTCCTCGGAGACGGTTCGCTGGGCGGTTCGTCGCTCCGCTTCTCCACCGGCAGCGAGGAAATGCTGCACCGCGTGGGAGAAGCCGTCGGCCCGGGCATGGCCGTAACGCACGCGGGTAATTACGACTACCGGATCGTCCAGCGCGAGGGCGCGCACCGCAAGGGCACGCAGGGCGTCAGTCCGAATCCGCTGAAATCTGCCTTGGTGCAACTGGACCTGTGGGATCGGACCGCCGAGATGAAGTTGATCCCCGCCCCCTATCTTGTCGCATCGCGCCCGTCGCGCCTGCGACTGCTCGCGGGACTGCTCGACGCGGACGGATGGGTCGAGACGTTCGGCGCCATCCGCTTCGCGACGTGCAGCCCGCGGCTCGCGAAAGACGTCGTCAGCCTCGTTCGCTCGCTCGGCGGAACCGCATGCTTCTTCCCGAAGAAAACGACGTACCGTCATCAGGGCGAGAAACGCTGCGGGCAGATTTCGTACGTCTGCAATATCCAGCTCGCCGACGCAGCCGACCTCCGCTTGCTCAAGGAGAAAGCGGAGCGCGTCGGTCAGCGCCGGCGCAAGCGCCGATTAAACATCGCCGCCATCACGCCAACCCGCGTGACCGAGACGCGGTGCATCGCCGTTAGCCATCCCTCGCGGCTGTACGTCACCGACGACTACGTCGTCACGCACAACACCGCCTTCGCGATGAACATCGTCGAACGCCTCGCCGCCGATGAGCACCGCTACCCGTGCGCCGTCTTCTCCCTGGAAATGAGCAAGCAGCAGCTCGCCCAGCGCATGCTGTGCAGCCGCGGCGAGATCGACGCGCACAAGCTCCGCAAGGGGATGCTCCAGAGCCACGAATACGCGAAGCTCGCCAGCGTCGTCGGCGAGCTGGCGAAGGCGCCGATCTGGGTCGACGACTCGCCCGGCCTGACCATCCTCGACCTGCGCGCCAAGGCCCGGCGGCTGAAGATGCAGCACGACATCAAGTGCATCATGATCGACTATATGCAGCTGATGGATAACCCCGGCGTCGAGAGCCGCCAGCAACAGATCAGCGAGATCTCGCGCGGCATCAAATCCGTCGCCCGCGAGTTGAACGTGCCGGTCATCTGTCTCTCTCAGCTCAATCGTGCCAGCGAGGGCCGCGACGGGCATCGCCCGCGCATGAGCGACCTGCGCGAATCGGGCTCGATCGAGCAGGATGCGGACGTGATCGCCCTCCTGCACCGCGAGGACTACTACCGCATGAGCGAGCCGGACTTCCAGCCGGACAACATCGCGGAAGTCATCATCGCCAAACAGCGCAACGGCCCGACGGGAACCGTCAAGCTGGCGTTCATGAACAAGACGACGCGGTTCGAGAACCTCTCGAGCCAGGCGGATCCGTTCTAGCTGGAACCTCACTCCCTCTTCCCGGTCTATAAACCCGGTACTCCGGGGAGAGGGCGGGGGAGAGGGGCGAGCGGCGCACGACGGCGATGAACCGGTCGATCCCTCGACTCTCGACTTCGAATCAACGGTTATCGACGTCTCACGCACCTTGCCCCTCTCCCCAGCCCTCTCCCCCGAGTACGTGGGAGAGGGAGCAAAGCCGAGCAACGCCTTGGCCTTCCCCGCCGGACGTTGACAACCCTCGCAGGTTGCCTTAATTGAAGTCCGCCCGGCCCCCCTGCGCCAGGGGGATCCGCTCCGTGATCCGTCTCACAAGGCACACAGCGCGATGAGTGACCCCGTCGATCCACAACAGAGCGAGACCAGGGCCAAGCTGGTTGCGATCATCCTGGCATCCTGCGAGGAGCTGAACCCCACGCTCAAGACGCCCGTCGACGTGAGCAAGGGCGTCGAGGCGCGGCTGTACGGCTCGCAGGGAGCGCTGGACTCGCTGGCGCTGGTGTCGATGATCGTGGCCGTCGAGCAATCGATCCAGGACGCGTTCAACGTTCCGATCGGCCTGGCCGACGAGCGCGCGATGTCGCAGCGGAACAGCCCGTTCAAATCCGTTGGATCGCTCGCCGAGTACGCGCACGGGTTGCTCGTCGAAGCCGGCGTGGCCGTGAAGGAGTGAGCGTGGATCGGCCGGTCACGCTTGTCACGGGCTCGCGGAAAGGCATCGGCCGATTCCTCGCCGAGCACTACGTCCGCCAGGGTCACGCCGTCGTCGGTTGCAGCCGCGGCGCGTGCGATTGGCAGTTGGACGGGTATCAGCACTTCACCCTCGACGTCGCCGATGAGAAGGCGGTCGTATCACTCTTCCAGTCCGTGCGGAAACAGTTCGGCCGGCTGGACAACCTGATCAACAACGCCGGCGCCGCGGCGATGAACCATTCGCTGCTCACGCCGCTGCGGACGATCCAGGGCGTGCTCAACACGAACGTCGTCGGCACGTTCCTCTTCTCTCGTGAAGCGGCGAAGTTGATGAAGGCGGCGGGCGCGGGAAGGATCGTCAACTTCGGCACAGTTGCGGTCCCCTTGAAAGTCGAGGGCGAGGCAATCTACGCCGCGTCGAAGGCGGCCATCATCAGCCTGACGGAGATCCTCGCAAAAGAGTTCGCGCCGATGAACATCACGGTGAACGCGGTCGGCCCGACGCCGATCGACACCGACTTGATTCGCGCCGTTCCCAAAGAGAAGATCGACAAGCTGATCGCCAGCCAGGCCATCAAGCGCCTGGGGACGCCGGCGGACGTCAGCAACGTGGTCGACTTCTTCCTTCGCAAGGAAAGCCAGTTCATCACCGGCCAGGTCATTTATCTGGGCGGGGTCTAGAAGTGGCATGGGCGTCTCGCCCATGCGTTTTTCCGTCGAAGAAGCATGGGCGAGACGTCCATGCCACTCACTACTCATGCACATCGACTTCTTCAAAGAACGATTCGCCGAGTTCGGCATCGCCGACGCCCTCGCGTGGCGCGACACGACGGTTTCCTACACCTGGCTCTCCGATCGCGTCGACCAGTGGCAGCAGCGACTCGCCGCCGAGGGGCTGACGGCCGGCACGGTCGTCACGCTCGAGGGTGATTTCTCGCCGAATTCCGTCGCCCTGCTCCTCGCGCTCATCGACCACGGCGCGATCATCGTGCCGCTGGCGAAGGGCACATCGGCCGCCAACCGCGAAGAGTTCCTCGCGACCGCCGAGGTCGAGTGCCGCGTCACCCTCGCAGCGAACGATGAGGCGGAGTTTCGTCGCCAGAGCCGCACGCCGTTGCACCCGATCCTCACGAAGCTGAAACAGCAGTCGCATCCCGGCTTGGTCCTCTTCTCCTCCGGCTCCACCGGCAAGAGCAAGGCCGCCGTCCACGACTTTCTGCCGATCCTCGAAAAGTTCAAGCTCCGCCGGCAGGCGTACCGCACGATCTCGTTCCTGATGTTCGACCACATCGGCGGCCTCAACACGCTGCTCTACACGCTCTCCAACGGCGGGTGCCTGATCACGCTCGAAGACCGCAGCCCGCGCGTCGTCTGCGAGGCGATCCAGCGCCACCGCGTGCAGACGCTCCCGACGTCGCCCACGTTCATGAACCTCCTGCTCGTGAGCGAGGCCTACCGCGAGCACGATCTCTCCAGCCTCCAGCTCGTCACCTACGGCACCGAGGTAATGCCCGAGAGCACGCTGAAGAAATTCCACGAGACGTTCCCCTCCGTCCGCCTCCTGCAAACCTACGGCCTCTCCGAGCTGGGCATCCTCCGCTCGAAATCAAAATCGTCCGACTCGCTGTGGGTGAAGATCGGCGGCGAAGGGTTCGAGACACGCATCGTCGACGGCCTGCTCGAGATCAAGGCCGCCTCCGCGATGATGGGCTACCTCAACGCGCCCAGCCCGTTCACGGATGATGGTTGGTTCAAGACCGGCGACGCGGTGGAGGTAGACGGCGAGTACCTCCGCATCCTCGGCCGCCGGTCCGAGATCATCAACGTCGGCGGCGAGAAGGTGTACCCGGCCGAGGTCGAGAGCGTCATCCAGACGATGGAGGGCGTGGAAGACGTCGTCGTCGGCTCCGAGCCGCACGCCCTGCTCGGCCACATCGTGACGGCCCACGTGAAGCTATCGACCCCCGAAACGCTCGAACAGTTCCGCTTGCGGATGCGTCAACACTGCGCCAAGACGCTGGCGCGGTTCAAGGTTCCACAGAAGGTCTTCCTCGCCGACAAAACCTCGCACAGCGAGCGGTTCAAGAAGATCCGCAAGGACAAGCTGGCATAATCGAAGAGGATGAACCACCAAGACACGAAGACCACCAAGCGGTTGTCTTCCATCCTCACATCCCATAGCGCTCCGCGTGCGATGCGATGTGAAATCAAGGAGAACCGCTTGGTGGTCTTCGTGTCTTGGTGGTTCAATTGAATTCGCCTATGGCTTCGTTCGCAGTCAAAGACGCGCAGGATGCACACCTCCCCGGCATCGCGCAGCTTGCCTTCGACGAAAACGCGTCGGCCGCACGCGACGTCGAGGCATACGGTCGGCTCTGGAAGCGCCTTCACTGGTCCGGACCCTATCAGCGCGCGAAAGTGCTCGTCGGCGTCGATACGGAAACCGACCGCGTCGTCGGCCACTACGCGATGATCCCGTTCGCGTTTCGAAGAGATGGGCAACCGCTGGGGAAAGGCGGCTTCGTCTGTGAGCTGCGCGTGGCGCAGGCGTGCCGCAACACACTCCTGTTCCCACAGCTGGAGTTGAAGATCCTCAGCAGCTATGTGCCCGAAGGGCTCGACTTCGCGTACGGCCTGATCAACAAGCCGGACGTGCTCAAGGCGCACCTGGCCTTCAAGTTCAAACCCGTGTGCGTGCTGCCCGTGTTTGCCCGGCCCGTGCGGGCGGGAAAAGTCATCCCCCAGGTCGTGAAGAGTAAGGCTCTTCGCACGTTGCTGCGCCCGTTGGAGCCGATCGGGAATTTCGTGCTCTCGAAGCTCCGCTGGCCGAGCGACCGCGGCGTGGCGATCACGCAGGTCGAGCGTTTCTTACCGGAACACGCCGCCGCGCTCGATACTCTCACCAGGCAGTTCCACCTCGCCGCCGAGCGGACGGTCGAATCGCTCAACTGGCGTTTCGCCGCGTTTGAGGATCGTCACTACAAGATCTTCCTCGCGACGCGCAACGGCGCGCTCATCGGGTACGTCGTGACGCGCACGATGCCGATGAAGGATCTCACCGCCCTGGCCGTGGTCGACATCCTGTTCAGCCCGGACGACGAGGCCACCGCCAACGTGCTGATCAACGTCGCGCTCGAGGAAGCGAAGAAGCAACGCGTCGACGTCTGCGTCGCCCTGCTCAACCCCCAGGGTCGCTACTACCCGCTCTTGAGGAATCGGCTCTTCGTGAAGACGCCCGAAACCTTCACCGTCATCCTCCACGAGCCGCGGCAGCCCAGGCATCACCTGACGGCAACGAAGGCGAGCGACTGGCACTTCACGTGGTTCGATCACGATTTCGTGTAACAACGCCGAACTGCTCACGCACGTCATCCTGAGGTACTCCGAAGGATCTCGGGCGCGGACGCAGCGCTCGAACCCGAGATCCTTCGGAGTACCTCAGGATGACGTGGAGACGTTTTTGACGGGTTATCTCGGAACCGTAGAATTCGAACGTCGCATGCATAACGCGCTCTCCATCGACTTCGAAGACTGGTACCAGGCATTCGCCGCGCGCGGCATCCCCGGGTGGGAGCAGCATCCCAGCCGTGTGCCACGCGACACCGAGCGGCTGCTGACGGTCCTCGACAAATACAAGACGAAGATCACGTTCTTCATCCTCGGCGAGGTCGCGGAGACATTCCCCGACGAAATCCGCGCCATCCACAAGGCCGGCCACGAGATCGCCAGCCACGGGTATCGTCATCTGCCGCTGTACAGGCAGGATCAGGCGACGTTCGAGCGCGAGACGCGCGCGTCCAACGAATTCCTGGAGAACCTGACCGGCGAACCCGTCCTCGGCTTCCGCGCGCCATTCTTCTCCATTCGTGAAGAAAGCCTCTGGGCGATCGACAGCCTTCACAAGCTCGGCTTCAAGTACGACTCCAGCATGAACCCCATCGCCGGGCTGCTTCATGGCTATAAAGGCGCCGGCCGAAGCGCATACACCCACCCGAACGGGTTGCACGAGCTGCCGATCACGACCTACCGCCTCCCCGGCCTCACCGTCCCCTTCGGCGGGGGCATCTGGTACCGGCTGCTCCCCTACCCCGCCATCCGCACGGGCCTGAAGCGCCTGAATCGCCAAAACGTCGCGGGCAACATTTACTTCCACCCGCGCGAGTTCGACCCCGACCTCCCGCGCATCAAGGCGGGGTGGAAGATGTACCTGATCAACTACGCCGGCACGGCGACGCTGGAGTCAAAACTCGAACGCATGCTTCAGGATTTCACGTGGGTGCCGGTCAAGGATTACCTGCGGGAGCAGATCCCCGGCGCCGATTTGACTGGCGCACGAACGATCGCGTCCTGATGCCTGCTCGGGAGGGCGAGGCTCCGCCCGAGCCGATCTTTGATCGACGAAAGAAGACGGCTCGGGCGGAGCCTCGCCCTCCC
>JBAUGM010000236.1:0-1595 GCA_049679725.1 Tepidisphaeraceae bacterium | reverse complement strand
GCGCAGGCGCGGGCGCCGGCGGCGGAGCTTCAGGCGCGTGACCCGCATCAGCGGGCGCGACGTCCGGGCGGTAGAGCTTGCCGCTGAACGCCTTCATGTACTCGGTCCAGTTCCCCTCCGCCCCCTCTGCGCTCTCGCCGCGGCAGGCGCCCAGGGCCATCATCAGCTTCGCGTCCATGTTCTCGATCATGTGCACCGCCATCGCCTCCGGCGTGCTCGGCGACCGCGCGGAGCCAAAGCCGAGCGACGTCTCGCCGTGGTGCGAGAGGATGATGTGCTGCACCACGTCGATCAGCTCGCGCGGCACCGGCTCGCCGAGCACCTTCTCCGCGTCCTTCGCTTTCTCTTCGACCCACATCGCGCTCTTCACGATGTGCCCGACGAGGTGCCCGCCATCGGTGTAGCCGAAGGCGCAGTCGTAGCTGAGTTCCCACGTTTTGGCGATGTCATGCAGAAAGATGCCGGCAATCACGATGTCGCGGTTGAGCCCGGGGTAGAACGGGCAGACCGCGTCCGCGACCTCCATCGCGTTGAGCGTGTGCTCGAGCAACCCGCCGATGAACGCATGATGGAAGCTCATCGCAGCCGGCGCCTTGCAGAAGCGGGCCATCAGGTTGTCGTCGTCGAGGTACGCCTGCACCAGCGCGCCAAGGTGGCGGTTCTGGATGCTGCCCAGCACCTCCTGCAAGCGCCGGCACATCTGGCCGATGTCCTTCGTCGTCTGCGGGACGAGGTCGCCCAGGTCGTACGTCCCCTCTTTCGCCGGCCAGATCTGGTCGATGACGAACTGGAGGTTGCCCTGGTAGTTCTCGATGCGGCCGCGGATCTTGACGATGCCGCTATCGGGCAAGGCGTTGAAGATGTCGCGCGTGGCGTTCCACATGCGCGCGTTGAGCTGCAGCGAGCGATCGCGGACGAACGCCTTGATGTAGAACTTCCCGCCGACCGTATTGGAAAGCTGCTTGTTGGTGAGGACGAAGGCGTCCTCGATCACGTCACCGGCGGCACAATCGCGGAGGAAAAGTCGGCGCATGGCGGTGCTTGTACGCCGGGTGGAACGATCCGGCAAGCTGGGAGGAACACCCCCGCCCGCGACGCCTGCGACGCGGTCAAAAAAAGAACCGTCATGCCCGCCATTCGTTAGCTACAATACGATTGCAGAGGAGTTCCGGCGGGCATGGCTTATCTCGTCGTCACCAGCAAGGGAAAAGAGCTTTACCGGCGAGAACTCGCCGGCCCCGTCACGCTGGGCCGATCGACCGATTGCGAGCTGTGGCTGAACGACACCGGCGTCTCGCGCAAGCACTGCCGCTTCGAGCCGGCGGGCGATGGGTGGGAAGTCCACGACCTCGGCAGCCGCAACGGCGTGTTCGTGCATGGCGAGCCCGTCACCAAGCACGTCCTCCGCGACGGCGACGTCGTGCGCATCGGCGAGGCGAGGATCCGATTCTATGAAGTCGGATTCGTCTCGGCCCGCCCGGCGGCGCCGACGCGGTCGAGCGACCCGATGTCCGAGACCATCGCCCACCCCGAAATCGCGTCGATCGGACCGAAGCCCCGCCCCGCCCCGCGCCCCGCAACGCCCGGCCGGAAGA
>JBAUGM010000235.1:0-2184 GCA_049679725.1 Tepidisphaeraceae bacterium | reverse complement strand
GTCATAGAGCAACCTACCTTTTCAAAGCATTGCTCCGAATCGCTGCGATCAACTGATCGGGATCGAACGGCTTGGTCATGTACTGGATCGCCCCGCACGCCAGCCCGCGCTGGCGTTGCTCGTCGCGGTCGAGGGCGGTGAGCATCAGGATCGGCACCCCCGCGGTTTCCGCGTTGTTTTTGAGCTGCCGGCAGACTTCGAACCCATCGGTGTCCGGCAGCATGAGGTCGAGGATGATCAGCGCGGGCAATCGTTCGCGTGCTGCTTTGAGCGCAGTGGCGCCGTCGTGCGCGGGACGATAACCGAACCCCGCAATCTGCACGTACGCGCCGACCAGCTCGTTGATCTGCGTGTCGTCCTCCACGACCAGCACGTCGGCGCCGCCGGGCATGCCGCCTCCTCCGCCACTCCGCTCCGCGCCCGTGAACCCGCGGTGCTGCGCACCGCCGCTAACTGCTAACCGCGAATTGCTTCATGTTACCGCGAAGCGAGCGCATCCACGCCTGCAAAACTTGCGGTATCATATGAACTGCACGTCACCCCTGGCGCGGAGGAGCACGATCATGTCCGATGAACGCCCCGATCCGGATCAGGTTTGGAAGGCCATCGATGTTTACATGGCTGACGCGTACGCCAACCAGCAACCGCCCGCGACCGTGCGGTCGCTCATCGCGCTGCTCAAAGCGTGGGTCGGCCCGCTGCTCAACGCCCCGCCGTTCGTCAAAGGCGGCGACGCGACGCGCCCGCGCTACAGCCTGCGGCTGGGCAATCACGTCTACCCGCACATGAAGCTGGTCGTCGAGCCGGGCCCGAACAGCGGGCGCTATTTGTTCAAGGCCGACACGCACGACCGGCACGTCTGCCCGCCGCAGGAGTCGCCGGAGTTCGTCGACTTCCGCAAGCTGATGGACGAGAACCAGCGGCTGAGCGAGCGGATCGAAACCGACTGGTCGGCGCAGGGGCTGCCGACGTTCAAGGCCATGCTGCGCGAAGACCTGGCGCGGCGGCAGGCATCGGCGTCATGAGTGTCAACGAGCACCGTTCTCCCTCTCCCCGGAGTACCGGGAAGAGGGAGTAAGAGTCATGACCCGACACCGCCACACCATCCTCGTCCTCGATGACGAGCCCGACGTCGTCAAGAGCGTGAAGGACCTGCTGCGCCTCGATTACCAAGTCTTCGGCGCGACCAGCGCCCAGGAGGCGATGGGTATCCTCCACGCGGAGGAAGTTCACGTCGTCATGACCGACCAGCGGATGCCCGGCGTCACCGGCGTCGAGTTCCTCCGCGCCGTGCGCAGCCAAAGCCCCGACGCCGTCCGCCTGCTCTTCACCGGCTACGCCGACATCCACGCCGTCATCGATGCCATCAACCAGGGCAACGTTTACCGCTACATCACCAAGCCATGGGACCCCGACGAGCTGCAGACGCTCATTCGCGAGGCGTGCGAGCGCTACGACCTGTTGGCCGAGCGCAAGCAGCTCGTGCTCGAAGTGCAGCGGAAGAACGCGGAGCTGGAAAAGGCCAACGCCGACCTGCTGCGCAGCGACATGCTGAAGTCCGCGTTCATCCAGGTCGCCAGCCACGAGCTGCGCACGCCGCTGACGATCCTGAACGGGTTGACCAGCCTCGCGCGACGCCTCCCCGACCCCGCCCCCCCACCGCTGGGCGACCTGCTCCGCCGCATCGAGCAAGGCGGGCAGCGGCTGAACGCGCTGGTCGATCAGATCGTCTCGATGCTCTCCTCCGACGAGTTCGATCGCGTGCTGCACCGCGCGCCGACGGACGTGTCGCGCATGATCAACGACGCCGTCGACGACGTGCGCCCGTTCGTCGAGCTGCGCAAGCAGTCGCTCGTGGTGGACGTTCCGGCAACACTCGGCATCGCGGACATCGACGCGCCGAAGGTCCGCGACACGATGAACCACCTGCTGCTCAACGCGATCAAGTTCACGCCGGACGCGGGGACGATCACGGTCAGCGCCTCGCGCCCGCGCGACGCCGACGCCGTGCGCATCTCGATCGCCGACACGGGGTGCGGCATCGATCAATCGTCGCTGCCGCAACTGTTCGAGCCGTTCTTCACCGGAGCGGACGTGTCGACGCACTGCTCGGGCAAGTTCGAGCACGGCCGCAAGGGCATCGGGCTGGGGCTGAGCGTCGCGCGGTCGTTCGTGCGCATGCAC
>JBAUGM010000234.1:0-6160 GCA_049679725.1 Tepidisphaeraceae bacterium | reverse complement strand
TCTCGACGCTGCGCGTCGACGCGACGCAGGCGTCGCCGCTACACGGAAAGGCTAAATCAAGGCACTTCTTCCCCCCGCGCCGCCACCCACAGTTTGTACCAGTCCGTGCGCGACAGTTCGATCTTTGCCGCGGCGACGGCTTCGAGGATGTGCTTCGGGTCATTCGAGCCGACGATGGGAATGATGCGCGCCGGGTGACGCAGCAGCCACGCGATGGCGAGCTGCGTCGGCGTGGCGCCGTCGTAGGCGCTGCTCATCTCGCGCAGCGCGGCGAGCGTCCGCTCGATCTGCGCTCGCTGCGGATGATCGGCCGGCGGCGCTTTGCGGCCCGTAAGCCAGCCGGCGCCGAGCGGGCTGTAGGCCAGCGGCGTGATGCCGAGCTCCGCGCACTGATCGAGCACGCCGTCGCCGCGGCCCTCACTGGTGGCGCCGGCGGACCCTTCGTAGATCGGGGCGAGGCGCAGGAGCGAGATCGAAATCTGGTTCGATACGATCGGCGCGCGGAGGTAACGGCGCAGGGCGAGCGTCTGCTGCGGGTAGTAGTTCGACACGCCGACCAACCGGATGAGACCTTCCTCGACAAGCGCGTCCAGCGCCTCGGCCGTCTCGCGCGGGTCGGCCAGCGGGTCGGGGCGGTGGACTTGATACAGGTCGACGTAGTCGATGCCCATCCGGTCGAGCGAGCCGCGGATGCTGTCGCGAATATGCTTGGGTGAGTGGTCGTAGTAACCGTCACGGATGCCGAACTTCGTCGCGATGAAGATCCGCTCGCGACTGCCGGGCACCGCGCGGAGGCAATCCCTGAAGATCGACTCGCACGCCGTGCGGCCGTAGATGTCGGCGTGGTCGTAGAACGTGATGCCGGCCTCGAGCGCCGCTTCGAACGCCGCCATCGCGCGCTTGCGATGCTCGGGCCCAACCTCCGCGGGGTTCCACGTGCCGGCGAGGCCCATGCAGCCGAGCGCGATGCGGGAGACGGGAATGTGCTTCGGACCGAAGGTTTGGGTGGGGAGCATGGTGCGGGTTTGTCAGGAGGTTTCTTCCGCTTGCGGCTTCGCGGATCGGACGCGTTCGGGTTGTCGATGCCTCGTCTGCCGCGCCGCCTGATTCGCGAAGCCGCAAGCGGGTGGAACACGCGCCCGCGCCCCTCGACGGTTCTACTTCACCGCGTGCGGAATGTCCCCCGCGGTCGTCGCGAGCTTGCCGGCCTTCACGCGCTCGTACTCTTCCTTCACCCACGGGATGCGGGCCTGGTTGCGTTCCATCCACAGCGGGATCGGCGTGCGCAGCCCCTTCTTGTCGAGGTCCTGGAACTCCACGACCACGTCCTCGCGCGTGTAGCTCGAGAGGTCGTGCAGCTTGCCCATGTGGATGCAGTCGGTCGGGCACGGCTCGGTGCACAGGGCGCAGAAGAGGCACTTGCTGTAGTCGATCGCGTAGCGGAGCAGCACGCCGCCCTTGGGGTCGACCTTGCCGGTCTTCTTGTCGATCTTGCGCGGCGCGGTCTTGTCGATGTAGATGCAGTCGACGGGGCAGGCCTTGGCGCACATGTCGCAGGCGATGCACTTGTCGGCCTCGAACTCGTGGATGCCGCGATAGCGCGGGGCGAAGCTAAGGCGCTGCTCGGGGTACTGGACGGTGACGGTTTTCTGGAAGCAGTACTTCAGCGTGATCTTCATCCCGATGGCGATCGACGAGACGTTGTCGAAGATGTTGCGGAAGTAACTTTTGATGGTCATCGCGCTGCGGATTATCGCGGGCGGCGCGGGGGATGTCTAATTCCTTGTCACTGGTCACTCGTCACTGGTCACTGGTCACTGGTCAAAGACAGGAGAGCGCGCGCCTTCTTCCCTGACCAGTGACGAGTGACCAATGACCGGTGACCCGTGACAAAAAGAAAGCCCCGATCGTCACCCACGACGTCGGGGCCTTCACATTTTCTCTCCCCTCGGCCATCGAGGGTTTTCGTTGGGTCAAGTCGCGGGGGGCCTCGCCTTTCCGCGTCCGTTACCCGCCGGGAGCGGCGGTTGCTTCCGTCCTTACCCCTTGTGACGCCCTCGCGTGGCCAACGACCCCACGTGTTGGTGCGTCCTCACGATCGGTGGACCCATCTCCAATCGCGCATCGCGAGTAGACGAAATAGATCCGATCGCGGCAACGGACAATTCTTACCACCAAAGCCCCTAATTCCTTCAAAACCACGGATTATCAAGGTCATGCGTGAGCGCGACGTCCGATAATGTGAAGCTGGGGAAACTTTGCCGGGAGCGATTCAAATCTGTTTGAGATGTTGGGGGGTTGCCGATGGAGGGAGGAAAGATCTCCAACACCATGAAAAACGCCCCTGCCAGCCATCGCCTGATTCACGGGTCGACTCGAATGACGATCTTTCTGCTCATCGCCCTGCTGGCGCTGGCGGGAATGCTCATGACGCAGCGCGGGCTGTTCGCGTTGCTCGCGGGGAACCTCGAGGGATCGTGGGGGCCGGGGGCGGTTGGGGTGGCGCTGATGACCGCGGCGTTCGCGCTGGCGCGGTATCGCAATGATCTTGTGGACGACTGAGAGTTCAGAAGACGAGGAAGACCAGACGCGGAAGACCCAGCCGCTGAAGCGGCCTCGCCACGAAGACGTTCTATCGCGCGCCCGCGATGGCCGGCGTGCCCACCGGTTCGAACGTTGCGCCGGGCAGCACGATCGCGTTCACCATCGACCCCACGCCGATCGGGCCGCTGTTGAGGTCGAGCGCGTGATCCGCTTTGGGCAGCTCGAGAATCACCGGCAACCCCGCCTGCGCGACGATCGTGCCTTCCTCCACGTGACGGACGCGGCCTTGCACGGTCTTGGCCGGTCCGAAGATCGGCGCGATGAACGCCCCGCCGCTGGGAACGGTCAGCAGTTTGCGCACCGTCGCGCGGACCAGCGCGCTGACGGGCACGTTGACCGGTCCGTCGTAGCGCCCCTTCGTGACCAGGTGCAGCTGGTAGTTCGTGTCCTTCGGCTGAAACACGACGCTGCCGTCGTTGACGGCGGTCACTTTCCCGCGGGCGGTGAAATCGGCAAGGCTGGGCATCAGGCTCCTCGATGAAGGGCGACACTTTAACAGATGCACCCCGCCCGCGTGAAGTGCCGATGACCCGTGACCGCCGTTCGCGCGGTTGCTTTCACACTTAGCCCCGCGTCATGACGCGGGGCTAAATGGAGAGCTACTCATGTGAACGGAGGTGACCTACCCTGGATGTCATGGAGAAGCGCCTCGCAAGCGAGGCGGCGAACTGTTGGGAGGAAGATGCTATTCCACCGCATCCACTTCCTCCGGCGCGGCGCCTTCCGCTGAGCGCATGAACCGCGCGAACCAACCGCCGTTGCGCGAGAGGTCGTCGGGCGGGCCCTGCTCCGTCACGCGACCATCCTCGATCACGTAGACGTAGTCTGCCTCGTTGATCAGGCTCGGGCGGTGGCTCGTGAGCACGGTCGTGCGGCCCTCCATCAGCCGATCGAGCGCGGCGATGATGGCGGCCTCGCTGTCGGGCTCGACGCTGCTGGTCGGCTCATCGAGCAGGAGCACCGTGGGATTGGCGAGGAATGCGCGGGCGATGCTGATGCGCTGCTTCTGCCCGCCGGAGAGGCGGACGCCGCGCTCGCCGACGCGCGTGTCGTAGCCGTTGGGGAGCTTGCTGATGAACGCGTGCGCGTTCGCGGCCCTGGCGGCGCTGATCACCTGTTCCATCGTCGCCTCGGCGTGGCCGTAGCGGATGTTGTCAAGGATCGAGTCGTTGAACAGAAAAGTCTCCTGCTGCACGAGCGCGAAGTGGCTGCGCAAGCTCTCGCGGCGGATGGAGCGCATGTCGCGGCCGTCGAGCGTGACGGCGCCGCTCGTGGGGTCGTAGAAGCGGAGGAGCAGGTTGAGGACCGTGGATTTGCCGGAGCCGCTGGGGCCGCACAGCGCGATGGTCTGGCCGGGATCGACGCGGAGGGAGACGTCGTGCAGGACGGGATGAAGCACCGCTTTCTCCGTGGCTTGGGCGTCTCGCCCGTGCTCTTGCCCGGAATGCTCGGGCGAGACGCCCAAGCCACGTGAAGAGGCCTCGCTTCCGTAACTGAACGTGACGTCGCGCAGCTCCATCGCGCCGTTCACGTCCTGGACCGCCATCGCATCCGCGCCGTCGGGCAGTTCGTCGGGTGAGTCGAGCACCTCGAACACGCGCCGGGCCGCAGCCACCGCGCGCTGCACCATGTCGTTCACCCGCGCCAGCGTCTGGATCGGCCCAAACAGCCGCCACCAGTACGCGCGGAACGCCAGCAGCTTTCCGAGCGTGAACGACCCGCCGGACAGGATCGAGTATCCGCCCACGCCGATCATGAACACGTTGGAGAGGAACCCCACCGCCCGGCCGAACGGGAAGAACAGGCTCCGCGCGTTGATCGCCCGGACCTGCTGGTCGTAGTACGCCTTGGTCGTGTCGTAGAAGCGCTGCCCCTCTTGCTTCTCCCGGCCGAAGATCTTGATCACGACGACGCCGGAGAGGTTCTCCTGCAGGCGCGTCGTCACGTCGCCCGCGCGCTCGCGCGCGGCCTTGTAGATCGGCTGGATCCGGCGGTTGAAAACGCGGAGCATCACGTAGACGAAGATCAGCGGCGCCAGCGACGCCGACGCGACGCGCCAGTCCAGCGCCATCACCAGCGCGACGGTCACGAACCACATCAACCCTTCGCCGACGATCACGTCGATCGCGCCGACGATGAAGTTCTGCAGCTCGTCCACATCGCTCATCGCCCGGCTCATCAGGTCGCCCGTGCGCTGCCGCTGGAGGTACGAGAGGCTCTGGCCCTGCAGCTTGCGGTAGACGCGGTTGCGCAGCGACAGGATGAAGCGCTGCGCCACGCGGTTCATGAGATTGCTGCTGATCGTCCCCATCCCCTCGGCCAGCAGGTAGACGCCGAAGAGCCAGCCGATGGCGGAGAACAGCAGTTGCTTCCACCCGACCAGCGCGCCGTTGAACGAGACGAGGTGGTGGAGCAGTTCCGTTGCGCCGGTGGGCCTCTGCGTGATCAGTTGGTCCGTGACGTACATCCAGATGAGCCCGGGGAAGAGCTCGCCGGGCATGGAGAGCAGGAGCAGGACCAGCGCGATCGCGATCATCGATGCCTGCGGGCGCAGCATCGCCAGGAGCCTGCGGAAGACGCGCGAGGAGGGTTGGGTGGGAGGGCTCGCGCGCTCGTCGGACGTCGTCTCGGACATGGAGACGATTGTAGGAGCAGCGGGCGGGTGAAGACGAGGCGGGATTGCCGCTTGCGGCTTCGCGGATCGACACGTGTTCGTCCGCGAAGCCGCAAGCGGAAGGCTCAGAGGCTTTCCGAGAACTGCGCGATGAACTGCGGCACCGGGTAATGCTTCATCAGGAACTCGCGAAGCTGCTTGCGCTCGGCGATCTGGAAGTACACCGGCTCGTCCAGCTTCTTCGCCGAGAAGTTCACTGCGCGCACCAGGCTCTGGGCCGTCGTCGCGACGTTGAGGTTCTGCTCCTCCCGGCCGGTCGGCAGCATGTGAAACTGCCACGCCTGCCTCCGGTTGAGCAGCCGCAAACATTCCTCGTCGACCTTCTGCTGGTCGAGATCGACGGTGCCCGCGATGCGGACGTACTGCTGCACCCACGCGTCCTCGATCGCTCGCGCGCTGGTGCCGTACAGTCGCTCGGCCAGGTCTCCGAACGGGCGGTGAGAAACCTTCTGCACTTTGAGGATGTGCGCGACCTGCTTCTCCGTCAGCACGCCCTGTTCGATCAGCAGTTGTCCGATCTGAATGCCTGGCAAAGCGAACTCCCTTCGTGAAGACTGTCCAGGACATACATCGGCTCCCCGGGGGGCGCGCTGTAGGTGTGAACGGGAATCGCGTCCGGGAAAACGGGGTGTGCGTGGGATGGCACGGCGGGTTCAACTCCCGCACGTACGAACCGACAATCCCAAGACGATTTTCCGCAGGTCATCGCGCCATCCCGTACTGGCGCGCGACGCGCTCGGCGACGGCGGCGTACGCGTCCACCTTCTCGGCACGGCGCTGGCGAACCTGTTCGGCCAAGGCCAACTCGTGCTGCCGCTGTACCTCCGCTGCGAAGCCGGGCGAGCGCCGCCAGCGGGTGACGGTGTGCTCGTTGACCCCCAC
>JBAUGM010000233.1:0-8242 GCA_049679725.1 Tepidisphaeraceae bacterium | reverse complement strand
CTACAGGATCAGCGTCCAGCAGGTGCAGGCAAATTCGCCACCAGTTGCTCCGACAGCGCGATCATCCGGTCGAATTCGATCTCGTCGAATGGGCGGGCGGAGAAATCGAGGATCAGGCACGGCCCGTGCAGCAGCAGGCCGACGTCGGGCGGGAGCAGGGCGCGCAGGTGGGATTTGGAGAGCCGCCGCGCCGGGGCGGAGTCGGTGCCGTAGACGACAAAGCGGTGCGTCTCGCCCATGAGCGGGAAGCTCGTCAGCGAGAACAGGTCGAGCAGGCTCGACGTCGCGGCCGCGGGACGCAGCGCGCTGGGCTGCCACGGCGTCTCGATCCGGCGCACGAGCACGTGCCATCGCGTCGGCGCCGATGCGCCCGAGGTCTCGCCGAGCACTTCCAACCGCAACAGGCTCGTCTTGCCATCCGTCACGCGCGCCCGCGACATGAGCTGCGTCCCCTTCAGCGCATCCAGCGGCGGCGGGGCGGGACTGTCGCGCACGGCGGCGCGGTAGCCGCGCGCGTGCGCCCAGTCGGAGATCGACACCCACAGCCGGCTGTGCGTCCACCGACGGACCAGCGCGACGAACATCAAGACCGATAACGCCAGCACCACGATGAGCACGACCAGCACCGTCCATGGCGCGGGCAACGGCGGAACGGTGTTTGCTCCTGCGATCATACGCGGCGGCATTTTATCGGCTGTCCCGCATCATCGCGCGTTTCGTAACGCGCGAGCGGAGAAATCGATGAGTTTGGTCGATGAACAACTCGCGATGCCCGATTACGCCCCGATCGTCGAGCGGATGAAGTCGCGCTACGACCTGCGCATCCGCAAGTGGCGCAAGACGATGAGCGGCTGCGCCTGGCGCGTCTATTACCACGATGGGCGCGTGATCAACTGGATCGAAGCGCCCGTCCCGCGCACGCCCATCAGCCTCGCGATCTTCCTTCACGAAGTGGGTCATCACGTCATCGGCTTCCACAGGTACAAGAAGCGCTGCGAAGAGGAATACCACGCGTGGCTGTGGGCGATCACGCAGATGCGGTTGCTCGGCGTGGAGCCGGACGAGCGAGTTCATCGACGCTTCCAGGCGTCGATGCAGTACGCCGTGGGCAAGGCGCTGCGCCGCGGCATCCGCGAATTGCCGGAACAACTTCACCAATTCGCCGCGGCGGCCTGACGAACTTTGCCGCCAAGAACGCCAAGGACGCCAAAGAAGGATGAGTGCTTGGCGTCCTTGGCGTTCCTGGCGGCTCACTTCTTCAAGTCATCGGCTTCGCTCGCTTGCACAACTGGATCGCGAAGCCGAACGGGTCGCGCAGCATCACCAGCGTGTCCCCCGCCGGCGTCTGGCGCAGCGCTTCTGCGATCGTGCAGCCGGCGGCGAGCAACCGGTCTCGCGTCCCCGCCGGGTCGGCGGCGGCGAACGCCAGGTGCAGTTGGAGAAAGTGCATCTTCCCGTAATCCGGCACGGCGGCGGCGGGGTTGTTGTAGATCTCGACGAGGATCTTACCCGAATGGTCGGCGATGAAGTGCGTGCGGGCGGGGTCGTCGTTCTTCCGCACGATTCGGAAGCCGAGGTGCTCGCCGTACCATGCGGCGACGGCTTCGGGATCTTGTACCTGCCATGCGACGTGTTCGATGTTGAGCATTCCAGCGGTCCTTACGGGATCAAGCAACTGTGGGGCGCGGCATACGGTAGTGCCACACGACGGCGCCCTTCTTCGCGTGCTTACGAATGTAACCGAACGTGAAGACTTCATGCGCGCGATCGGCAATCGGTTCGGGGTGACTGCGCTTCGCCCAGATGCCTTCACCGAGTTTTAGTTCCAAGCCCACGGCTAAGCCGTGGGCTTTCAGCTGTTGGGTCGCGTACTTTTTCGCGTAACCCAACGCGTAGCGCGGAGTCGCCTTCGGAAACCGCGCGAGGACGTGGAGGTGTCGGTTGTCCAGTGAAGCGACGAGCACTTCGACACCATCCGCGAGCAATTTCGCGACGAACGCGTGCAGCACGAAGACGCGCAGCGTCCAATCCAGCGTGACCGCCACTCGCTTCATCAGGCGCTTCGAGTACGCGAAGAGCCATTCCCACGTCCCCTCGTCGGGTGGATTCTTGTAGTCCCCGTCGACGTGCTCGCGATGGTGTCGCGTGCGCCAACCGCGCGGATCTCCACGCAGCCACGAACCGTAGGTGTGCACCGTGCAGTGATACCAACCGTTCCATGGGAACGGGGCACTCTTGCGCTGTCGATAGGGTCGGCGCACGCGCGGAATGTATCAAACCCGATCGACGCAACAAAAAGAAAAGCCCACAGCTCCGCTGTGGGCTTTCCGTTCCATCACGTTGTCAACGTCAGCTTCAATCCGCGCTCTCGTGCTCCACGAGCGGCTCGTGCTGGGGAACGGTCTTCGTCCGAAGGACCCCTTCCTCCATCACGTTGCGGATCTTGATCAGCGCCTTGTTCTGGATCTGGCGCACGCGCTCCTTCGTCACGCCGATGATCTTGCCCACCTCTTCCAGCGTCAGCGGGTTCTCTTCCTGCTG
Source organism: Tepidisphaeraceae bacterium (assembly GCA_049679725.1). Lineage (GTDB taxonomy): Bacteria > Planctomycetota > Phycisphaerae > Tepidisphaerales > Tepidisphaeraceae > DASYWJ01. The sequence continues at coordinate 5,701 of JBAUGM010000233.1, read as the reverse complement.
CTGCCAGTTGAAGCGGCGGCGGATCACCGTCTGCTCGACGTCGCTCAGCTCGGCGAGGTTGCGGTCGACGATCTGCTTGAGCTCATCGACGCAATCCTCCTCGACCTGATCGCGACGGGTCGTGTCCCAGTCGCTCTTCTCCAGGTCCGGCTCGAACTCGACCGGGAACCGCGTGCGGTGCCGGCTCGACTTCATCGCCGTGCGGCTGAACGCCTTGAGGATCGCCCGGCACGCGTACGTGCTGAACTTGAACCCGCGATCGACGTTGAACTTGTCGACCGCCCGGAGCAACGCCATGTTGCCCTCGCTCACGATCTCGGCGAAGTCGGTTTCGCCCAGCCGCGTCCGCTTGGCCATCGCCAGCACGAGCGCGAGGTTCGTGCGCACGAGGTACTCGCGGAAGTGCTCGAAGCGGCGGTGCCACTCGATGAACTGCTCGGCCCGCTCCTTGTCGATCCCATCCTTGAGGATCTTCTTCGCAAGGCGCCCAAGGCGGAGCTTGCTGTAGTTGAAGCGCAGGAACATCAGCTTCTCTTCGGGCGCCTTCATGAGCTGGGGCGTGCCCTTGAGCTGATCGGCGATCTCCTCGCGCGTCGGCTGATACCAACTCGTCAGCGGAAGCTGCGGCTCGACCTCGAAGTCGAACAACTGCTTCTCGATCCCCCGCTGCTTGAACACGGGGCTGTCCATGAACGCGTAGTTCTCGCCCAGCAGCGCCTCGACCCGCTGGCGCAGCGGACGGGACACGCGCCCGTTGGAACGCAAAACGATCTTCGGCTTCTCCATCAACACAGTGGCGGCCATACCCGGCCTCCTTCTTTCTTTACGGAACCAATCCCTGGCCCGATTTATTTTACGGTCTCGTACGATTCGGCTTTATTAGTACGCCGGACGCACGCCCCCGTTCGTTACCATAACCCATGGAAGCAACGAAAGTTGCGGCAGGTTTCAAAACACGCGTTTGGCAGGATCTAAACTGGACATCTAACCCTTTAGACGCCTTCACCCGCCCTCGCGTTGCAAAATCGACGCCGCGGGTCCCATTTCCCTCATCGAACCGCATCATTCTGTAGAATGTCCCCTCATCGTCCCACCGGGACCCGGAGTCGCACCGTGCGTAACCTCTGCTTTGGCGGGAGTTTCAATCCGATCCACAAGGGCCATCTCGCCACCAGCGAGGCCGTCGCCCGCCAAGTGGGGTTCGAGCGGGTTCTGCTCATTCCCAGCGCAACTTCGCCGCACAAGCTGGGACATGCCGACATGGCAGCCGCAACTGACAGGCTGGCCATGTGCAAACTTGCGGCGGCGGGGAACGACCTCTACGAAGTGTCGGACCTGGAGCTCACCCGCACCGGCCCCAGCTACACGATCGACACCGCCCGCGCGCTCCGAGAATGGGGATGGGATGAGGTGAACTGGCTGATCGGCGCCGATCAGGTCCCCGCCCTGCCGCGCTGGCACGAGCCCGCCGCGCTCCTGCGGGAGGTGAACTTTCTGATCATGGCCCGCCCCGGCTGGTCATTCGACTGGAACACCTTGCCACCCGAGTTCCACGTTTTGCAGGATCGTGTCGTCCAAGCCCCGCGCATCGACATCAGCGCGACCGACATCCGCCGGCGCATCCGGCACGGTCATCCCATCGACCACCTCATGCCCGCGGCCGTCGCCGACTACATCCGCGACCACAAACTCTACGCGTAATCGTTCGGTCGCGTGCGGCGTCTCTAGTCGCACGCACGTCGGCCGCGCCAGGCACAACGGGGAGCACACGTGGAACAATTCATGCATCCGCTCGAGCCGCGCCGCTTGTTCGACGCGGGGTTCCTCGACACCCAGTTCAATCAGACCGGTACGGCCATCACCGATTTCCGCGGCGTGCGCGAGTCGGCGCAGGCGGTCTTGCCGATGGCGGACGGGCGCGTCGTCGTGGTGGGCGGGTATCGCGTGGGCGACAATGTCGCCAACGACTGGGACGGCTTCGCCCTCCTCCGCCACAACGCCGACGGCACCTTCGACACGACCTTCGGCGCGGGTGGCGCCGTGCGGGCGCGCGGGCCTTCTGGGCTGGACATCACGGTGTCCGATGCGGTGCTTCAGCCTGACGGGAAGATCGTCGTCCTGGGCAGCGGGTCGCGCCGCACGCCCAGCGGCAGCACGCCGAGCGGCCTCGTCCTCGCCCGCTTCAACGCCGACGGCTCATTCGACACGTCCTTCGGCACGGGCGGGGTGCTCGAAACCAACCGCATCGAAACCCTCGACGGAACCGGCGGACTAACGCTCCTTCCCACTGGCCAAGTCCTCGTTGGCGGCGTCGTGCGCAGCCAGGAGGATGGGCAGCAGTACACCCAGATCGCGACCGCTCGCTTCACCGCCAACGGCACGTTCGACGAAGCGTACGGCACGCTCGGCGTCGCAACCCTGGAGCGTCAGGCCGGCAACTTCACCGTCGTGTCGCTGCTCTGGTCATCGACATCGGCGACCACTGTCGTTGCACAAGGCCGCGGCCTTGACGTGGCGCTCATCGGCAAGTTCCTCGCCAATGGAACGCCCGTCGAAGCGTTCGGCGACGACGGGCAGTTCCTCCTCGACGATGCACCGTCGATCCCCATCGACGCCGCCCTCTCGCTCGAGGGCGACGTGATCCTCGTTGGCGGAAGCCCGGATAGCGCGTTCCGCATCGCCAAGCTCACCGACGGCGACACGCTCGACCTCGCCTTCGGCGCCGACGGCGATAACAACGGTTACATCGACGTACCGTTCAGCGGGCCCGCGTTCGCGTCGAGCGTGGTCGTCCAGTCCGACGGCAAGATCGTCGTCGCCGGCCGGCGCACGCGCACCGACACCAACCCCGACGACAATCGCTTCGCCCTCACGCGGCTCAACGCCGACGGCTCGGTCGACGGCACGTGGGGCGACTTCGGCAAGACCGCAGTCCACATGGGCGCCAACACGTATGATGAGGCGTACGACGTCGCGGTCGGCGCGGACGGTGGGATCTACGCCGTCGGCGCCAGCGTTCCGCTCAACGGCAATTCGTTCGGCCCCAGCCGCATGGCGGTTGCGCGCTTCTGGCGCACCGAAGCGCCGCAAGCCTTCACCGGCCCCCGCACCGTCACCAAACCCGGCGCCACCGGCATCAACTTCTCCGTCGTCTACCGTGACGACGGGCTGGTCAACCAGGCGACGCTCAACAACGCCGACATCCAGATCCTCGCCCCCGACGGCGTCCTCACGTACAAGGCCCGCTTCCTCGGCGCGATCCCCCAGCTCGGCGGCGGCGTCTGGATCGCCAACTATCGCCTGGCCGCCCCCGGCGGCAGCTTCGACGCCGCCGACAACGGCGTCTACCGCATCAAGCTCCGCTCCAACCAGGTCGCCGACACCGAAGGCAACTTCGCGGTGGGCCGAACGCTGGGGACGATCATCGTCAACATCGCGGGCGCATCGCCGGTGATGGCGGGGGCGTTTTCGTCGACGCGCGTCCGTGCGACGGATTCACACCTGTTCGACACGACGAGCATCGAGGACGAAGCCGATCCGGAACTGCTCGCGTAACGCGCTCACTTGCGCGAAACGACGTCGCATTTCTCCCTCGTCACGCCGGTGTCTGAGCCGGTAGGCGAAGACCCGGATTCTCTTGTCGGACGAGGAATCCGGGTCTTCGCTTTCAGCTCAGACACCGGCGTGACCGCGCGCTCCCCAACCCGCTTCGCTCGCGCGTTTTCACCGCACTTCATTTCACCAGCCTCCCCTGGATTTTGCCCCACGCACGACTTGCGTTAAATACTCCCGTCGGAAGTCCGTATTTCGCATGTTGAACCACTACGACATCGCCTACTACCTCGGCCTGGGCGTCTCCGCCCCGTATTGGCTGATCGTGCCCAAGGCGCGGCGGAAGGTGCTCGGCGCGTTCAAGCATCGCAACGGACACGTCGCCCAACGCGACTGGGCGACCCCCGCCATCATGATCCACGCCGTCAGCCTCGGGGAGATGAACGCGACGCGGGCGCTGGTGGGCGTGCTCCAGCGCGAGCGGCCGGACCTGCGGTTCGTCATCTCCACCACCACCGACACCGGCCACGAGCGCGGCCGCGAGCTTTACGGCACGAATCCGGCCGTCACGCTCATCCGCTTTCCACTGGACTTCAAGGCGGCGGTCGAGCGCACGCTCGACGCGATCGGGGTATCGCTCGTCGTGCTGATGGAGGGGGAGATCTGGCCGAACTTCCTCAAAGCCTGCGAGCGGCGCGGCATCCGCGTGCTGCTCGTCAACGCGCGCCTCACCAGCAACTCCTACCGCAGCTACAAGTGGATCCGCCCGGTGACGGCCGGGATGCTGCGCCGGCTGCACGGCATCGCGGCGCAGGACCACACGTACGCGAAGATGTTCGTGGACCTGGGCGCGCCGTCCGGCCGGGTCGTCGTCAGCGGGACGATGAAGTTCGACACCGCCATCACCATCGGCGGCGTGCCGGGCTCAAGCTCGCTGGCGCACGAGATGGGGCTCGATCCCACGACCCAGCGCATCTGGGTCTGCGGCTCCACCGGGCCGGGCGAGGAGGAGATGATCCTTCGCGTCTACCGCGAGCAGCTCATGCGGCACCCCAAGCTGCGGCTGGTGATCGTCCCGCGCCACCCGCAGCGGTTTGACGAGGTCGCGAAGCTGATCGAGTCGCATCGGTTCGGGGTGCTGCGCCGATCCAGGCGACGACGCGCCGACCCGAACGCGCCGATCCCGCCGGTGTTCCTTGGCGATTCGATGGGCGAGCTGCGAAAGTTCTACTACATGGCCGAGATCGTCTTCGTCGGCCGATCACTCGTGGACCTGGGCCCGCGGCAGCACGGGAGCGACATGATCGAAGCCGCGGCGCTGGCCAAGCCGGTGATTGTCGGCCCGCACACGAACAACTTCGCCGACGCGATGCGGAAGTTCAGCGAGGCGAACGCGATGAGCGTCGTGAGCGATGAGCAGCAGCTTGGCAGCACGCTCGACCTGCTGCTCACCAACGCCGGCGACGCGATCGCGATGGGCAAACGGGCGCTGGCCGTCGTGATGAACCAGCAGGGCGCGACGCTGCGCAACGCGGAGGTGATCCTCGGCGAGCTGCGGCTCTCCAACCCGCCGCCGCAGAAGGTCGACCGGCCGCTGACGCCGCATTGAGCGCAGGGCACAGTCCCTCGCGTCAGCGCGCTACACGCGTCATCCTGAGGTACGCCGAAGGATCTGGCCAACTCGGTGAGGCCCTACTCATTCGCGGCTAAATAGCCGGCCACGATTCTCGACCGTCGCGACCATCCAGTGTCATGCTGAGGTACTCCGAAGCATCTGGCTTCACCGACGGAACGGCCAGATCCTTCGGAGTACCTCAGGATGACAACGTTCGAGAATCGCGCGCTCCCATTTAGATCCTTCGGAGTACCTCAGGACGACATCGTGGCCGCGCTTCTGGTTGCGGGGAGAGAAAGGGATCATTCATTCGGTGTACTGGTCTAAGATGATCCCGACGAAAGCGTCGATGATCACGCGGGGGCGCGGCACGAGCCGCGGCGTCCCGCGCGTCCGATAACGATTGGGCCTGAGCTATGAAGTTGTCGTTGTCCTCGAGATTGTTGATGGGGCTGGCCGTGCTCACGCTCGGGCTGGTGCTGACGCTGGTGGCGCTGATGACGGGTCCGTCGTCGTCGACCGCCTCCGCGGACT
>JBAUGM010000232.1:0-3551 GCA_049679725.1 Tepidisphaeraceae bacterium | reverse complement strand
TCGTGGCTTGGGCGTCTCGCCCGAGCATTGCGGCGGAGCCGCTCCGCGGTAGGGCTCGGGCGAGACGCCCAAGCCCCGATCAGAGGACGACGCTCCTGCATGAATCGCTCCCTTCAGAGTGTGATCGTTCGCCCCTCGGCAACGCTGGCCCGCTCCGCCTCCAGCAGTTCCATGACGGCGACGGCTTCGTCCAGGGTCGGCAGCGCTTCGTGCGGCTTGCCGCTCAGCGCCGCCAGCAGCGCCCGCGCCTGCACGTCGTACCCGCTCAACGGCGACACTTCCACCGGCTCGGCGACGCCGTTGCGGCACACGACCAGTTGCGGCGTGCGGATCTGGTCGTACTCGACCGTCGCGTCGTCGAACACCGCGATGAACCGCATGCGATAGGTGAACCCCGGGTGGTGATCCCACCCGCCCTCGGCGACGACGTGCTGCGGCTTCTCGCCGGTGTCGCCGGCGAAGCGGTAGAGCGTCGTCACGTGATCGAGCGCGCCGTGACCCACCCTGCCCGCGCTGCTGACGGACGTTGGGCCGCCGAAGCAGAAGCGGACGAAGTCGGCGTCGTGGATGTGCAGGTCGATCAGCGCCCCGCCGCTCTGCGCGCCGTCGGCGAAGAAGCCGCGCGACCAGCCGGGCATCGGCGCCAGCCGCGTGAACGTCGCGCTATGGCAGGCGCCGAAAGTGCGGTCGACGATCCGATCGCGCAGCCATCGCCACGCGGGCCAGAAGCGCAGGCACATCGCGGGCATGCAGGTCCGCCCGGTTGCCTTCGCGACGCCGGCGACGCGCCGCACCTCGTGCGAGGTCAACGCGACCGGCTTCTCGACGATCACGTGCTTGCCGGCCTCCATCGCGCGGATGCACAGCTCGACGTGCGTGTCGGTGCGCGTGCAGACGGAGACGAGGTCGACGCGATCGTCGGCGATGAGGTCTTCGGGCCGCTCGTATCCTTTCACGCGCGACGGATCGAACGCGCGGCTCTCGCGGCCGGCGGTGGCGATGTTCCCGCCGACGTCGCCAAGCTCGCCGGCGCGGCGGGAGGGCTTGCGGTCGCAGACGGCGACGAGTTCGTTGGCAAATCCGGCGTCGCTCGCGCTACGGAACGCGCCGATGTGCGTCGCGCCCATGAAGCCGAGGCCGATGACGCCGATGCGAATAGGGGAGGTGATTGGATTACTCACGGTGTACGAGGTCGTTGTCATCCTGAGGTACTCCGAAGGATCTGGCCACAAACCTAAGGGCCTTCCGCTCCAGCTAGATCCTTCGGAGTACCTCAGGATGACAATTGCAAAAGTGCAGGGTCAGGACATCTTCCACCGCACGAACCCCTCGATCGCCTCGTACTCCGCCAGCCCCAGCTCATCGTACGCCTCGGCGGTGGCCTTGTTGCGGTCTTCGGCGCGCTGCCAGAACTCGCGCTGGTCGGTGCCGGGGAAGAGGGCTTTGTCCTTCTGGCTCTCATGCTTGAAGATCGCGATGCGCTTGCGCGCCACCTCGTCGGGCGACAAGGGCACCGCCATCTCGATCTCGTCGACGCCCCACTCCTGCCACGCGCCGCGGTAGAGCCACACTTCGCAGTGCATCATCCAGTCGCGGTCTTTCAAGCGGCTGATCGCCTCGATGACGGCCGCGAGGCAGACGCGGTGGGTGCCGTGCGGGTCGGACAGGTCACCGGCGGCGTAGACCTGGTGCGGTTTGACCTTCTCGAGCAGTTCCATCGTGATCCGGATGTCCTCCTCGGCGAGCGGCTTCTTGCGCACGCGGCCGGTCTCGTAGAAGGGCATGTCGAGGAAGTGGATGTTCTCTTCGTTCACGCCGCTGAACCGCGCGCCGGCGCGGGCTTCGGTGCGACGGATAAGTCCCTTGATCTTCTGCAACTCGGGGCTGTCAACCTCGCCCGGCTGCTTGACCTTCACGAAGCGCTCGATCTGCCCCTCGATTCTTTCCGCCTGCTGCGCGCCCAAACCGAACTCGCGCGCGTACTCGCGGACGAAATCGGCGTGGCGAAGTGCCGCTTCGTCGAAGACGGCGATGTTGCCGCTCGTCTGGTACGCGACGTGGACTTCGTGTTCCTGCTCGCATAGGCGAATGAACGTCCCGCCCATGCTGATCACGTCGTCGTCGGGGTGCGGGGAGAAGATCACGACGCGCTTGGGGAAGATCGCGGCGTTCGCGTGCTCGAACGCGGGGCTGTGGCCGTGCTCGTTCTCCTTCGCCGGCTTGCCGCCGGGCCAGCCGGTGATGGTGGCCTGCATGGCGCGGAAGATCTCGACGTTGATGTCGTACGCCCCGCCGCGCGAGGCGATGAGCTCCTGCAACCCGTGCTCGTTGTAGTCCTCGTCGGTGAGCTTCAGCAGCGGTTTCTTGAGCGTCTGTGCCAGCCAGATCGCGGCCTTGCGCGTCGTGCGCTGGTCCCAGCGCAGGCCGAAGTCTTCCATCGAGCCGAGTACCCACGGCGTCTTGAACCGCGTCAGCTCCGACGCCGCCGCCGTGTCGAGGACGACGCGGGCGCTCGTGTGCTGCTGCAAAAACGTCGCGGGGATCTGCGTGGTGACGTCACCTTCAACCGCGCGCTTGATGACCGGCGCCTTGCCCTCGCCCCAGGCCATCATGACGACCCGCTTGGCCGACATGATCGACTCGACGCCCATCGTCATCGCCTTGCGCGGGACGTTCCACTCGCCGAAGAAATCGCTCGCGGCGTCCATGCGCGTGACCTTGTCGAGCGTGATCAACCGCGTGCGCGAATCGCGCGGCGAGCCGGGCTCGTTGAAACCAACGTGACCCGTGCGCCCGATGCCCAGAAGCTGGAAGTCGAGCCCGCCGGCCTCGCGAATCTGACGCTCGTAGTTCGCGCAATACTCGTGCACCTTCTCGCGCGCCACGGTGCCGTCCGGCACGTGCGCGTTCTTCTCTTCGATGTCGACGTGGTCGAACAGGTGCTCGCGCATGAACCGGTTGTAGCTCTGCAGCTCGTCCGGCTTCATCGGGTAGTACTCGTCGAGGTTGAACGTCACGACGTTCTTGAACGACAACCCCTCCTCGCGGTGCAGACGAATGAGCTCGTCGTAAACCGTGGTCGGCGTCGACCCCGTCGCGAGGCCCAGCACCGCCTTCTCACCCCGCGCGGTCTTGGCGCGGATCAGCTCCGCGATCTCCGCGGCGACGGCCTTGCTCGCCATGGCGCTGGAGGCGTAGACGGTCACGGGGATGCGCTCGACGGTGCTCGTCAGCGCCGAAGGGGCGGCGATCTCGCCACTGGTTTGCAGACGGCTCATGGGAACGACCTCTTGCGATCAACTCACGTCTTAAAAACGGATGCGATATTAAGCATGATGCGCTGCTTTTTGGGCCGCGTCAACGAGGGCGGCGGTGATCAGCCCGTCGCGGAAGCTCGCCAGCGGCGGCTTCTCGCCCTTATCTACGGCATCGGCAAAGGCTTGGAGCTGATTCGTGAACCGCAAACCATGATCCTCAGCCGGGATCGAACGCGATGCCCCATCGTTCGACCGGTGGAGCAGTTCCGTCGGCCTGTCGTAATCGTACTGCAG
>JBAUGM010000231.1:0-15435 GCA_049679725.1 Tepidisphaeraceae bacterium | reverse complement strand
CTCTCCCCAACCCTCTCCCCGCGTACGGGGAGAGGGAGCAGGACGCGCGAGGCACAACATGAAACGCTCATCCCTGCATCGATGTGAGGTCGGCCGGACGTGGAGACGTCCGGCCGGCTTCACCCTTGTCGAACTCCTCGTCGTGATCGGCATCATCGCAGTGCTGGTCGCGCTGCTGCTTCCTGCGCTTAATGCCGCGCGCGAGGCGGCGAAGACGACGCAGTGCGCCAGCAACCTTCGCCAACTCGCCACCGCCGCCATCGGCTATGCGCAGGAGAATCGTGGCTACTACCCGCCGGCGCACTACCATTACACCACGGTGAACAAGCACCGCTGGCACGGGACGCGGGAGAAGTTGAATGACCCGTTCGACTTCGAAGGCTCGCCGCTGCGCAAGTGGCTCGTCTCCGGCATCAGGAAATGTCCGTCGTTCGAGCCCGCCGCGGCCGGCTTCGAAGCGGCGGCGGGGGGCTACGGGTACAACAACAACTTCATCGGCAGCCGCATCGCGGCCGAGAACTTCACGTTCGCGCTCGATGCGATCGACACCCCCATGAAGCAGACGATGATCCGCAAGAGCGCCGAGAAGATCATGTTCGCCGACACGGCATACGCCGACCCGCTCCTGATCGAGTACTCGTTCGTCGAAGCGCCGCTGAACGGGTGGGGGAGCAACACGCCGTCGATTCATTTCCGACACAGGAAGCGCGCGAACATCGCCTGGGCCGACGGGCACGTGGACGCGCACGAGTTCGAGTGGACGATCCCGATCGGCGACCCCGCGAATTACCTCGGCGTCGATTTGAACTTCATGAAGATCGGCTGGTTCGGCCCGCACGACAATTCGCTCTTTCACCGGCATTGAAAGGCGCGTGCGAAGGCGTACGCACGCGCACGCGCGCAATACGCACGTGCGCGAACACGCATGTGCTCGTAAACGTCATCCCGAGGGAGCCTAAGCGACCGAGGGATCTCGGGCTCACGAACGACTCTCGATCTCGAGATTCCTCGGTCGCTTAGGCTCCCTCGGAATGACGTTCACGCGATGTCCGTCACTTCGGTCACGCGACCCCCGTATACTTAAGCTCGCCGTCCCCCGTTCGCGTGCAGCGCACAGTGAATGGTGATAAGATTCGCGTTCTCGCGCAGTCTGTACGAGGTCTTACACAGGTGGTCCGTGGCGAATCAGCAGGTCGATCGGCTTCGCGATAACATCCGCAAGGTCTTTCTCGGTCATGTCCGTGCCGTCGACCTGTTGCTGATCGGCCTCCTCGCCCGCGGGCACGTGCTGATCGAGGACGTGCCGGGCGTCGGCAAGACCGTGCTGGCCAAGAGCCTGGCGCGGAGCATTTCCTGCCGGTTCAGCCGCATTCAGCTCACGCCCGACCTGCTCCCCAGCGACGTCCTGGGCGTCGCCATCTTCAACAGCCAGACGCAGAAGTTCGACTTCAAGCCCGGTCCGGTCTTCGCGAACATCGTGCTGGCGGACGAGATCAACCGGACGACGCCGCGCACGCAGTCGGCGCTGCTCGAGGCGATGAGCGAGGAGCAGGTCAGCGTCGAGAACGAGACGCGCCCGCTCGAGCGGCCGTTCATGGTTGTGGCGACGCAGAACCCGTTTGAATTCGAAGGCACCTATTACCTGCCGGAGAACCAGCTCGACCGCTTCCTGCTGCGTGTCGCCGTGGGCTATCCGGACCGATCGGCGGAGCATCGGATCCTCACGACCCAGCCCGGCCGCAACGCGCTCGACCAGCTCGAGCCCGTGATGACGGCGAAGGACATCGTCGTCCTCCAGGACGAGGTCCCGAAGATCAAGCTGGACGCGGCCATCGTGGATTACATCCTCGATCTGGTCGAAAGCACCCGTCACGACGAGCAGTTGCACCTCGGCGTCTCACCCCGCGGATCGTTGGCGCTGACGCAGGCGGTGCAGGCGTCGGCCCTGCTTGAAGGGCGGGACTACGCGACTCCGGACGACGTGAAGGGGCTGTTTATCCCCGTGTGCTCGCACCGCGTCGTCAGCAAGACGTATTTGCACAACGGCGACGCCAACGCGACGGCACGCGTCCTAGAATCGATCATGGGGCAGGTCGCGGCGCCACGGTAGATGTTCTCCGGTTCCCTCGCCCCGTACCCGGGGAGAGGGCGAGGGAGAGGGGCCGGCTGCAGAGCGAGCCTCCTCACGCGAATCGCGCGGCATCTGCTCTGCCCCCTCTCCCCAACCCTCTCCCCGCGTACGGGGAGAGGGAGCAGGATGTGAATGGCTCGACGAACCCGTCATCATGCCGACGCACACGCCACGACGGTTGTCCGTCGTAAGCCTTCGCTCGACTTCTCCGTCACCGGTCTGGTCTACTGCTCCATGATGATGTTCATGGGGCTGGCCGCGATGAACAGCCAGGCGAACCTGCTGTACGGCGTGTTCGGATTGATGATCGGCATCCTGCTCGTGAGCGGCGTGATCAGCAAGATCGTGCTGCGCAGGCTCAGCGTGCGGCGGATGCTCCCCGAACTCGCCGTCGTCGGCCAACCCACGACTGTCACGTACGCTTTTCTCAACGCCAAGCGCTTCTGGCCGAGCTTATCGGTGAGCGTCGCGGAGCTGGACGGGACGGAAGCGTTCACGCGCCAGACCGTCAGCTACCTCCTGCACGCGGCGGCGCGGATGACGGCGATCGTGCCGATCGAGATCATGCCCAAGCGGCGCGGGCTCCACGAGATGGACCGCTACCAGATGAGCACGAGCTTCCCCTTCGGGTTCGTGAAGCGCGCCGTCGAGCGAAGCGAGAAGGATCAGATGCTCGTCTACCCCGCCCTGGGCGAGGTCGATCCGAAGCTGATCGCGATGTGCCGCTCCGCCGACACCACCGGCGCGATGATCCGCCCGCGCAAGGGCGGCATGGACGAGTTCTATGGCGTGAAGGAGCACCGCTCCGGCGAGAACCCGCGTTTCATCCACTGGCGGCGCAGCGCGCGAACGGGCGTGCTGGTCGCGAAGGAGATGACGCAGGTCGCGCCGCCGCGCCTGCTGATCCTCGTCGATACGCACCTGACGGACCGATCGCTCGAGTCGCACGTGAAGGTCGAGAAGGGGATCGCGATGGCGGCGTCGCTCGCCAGCTCCGCGCTGGAGCAGGGGCTGTCCGTCGGCCTGTATGCATGGTCGGACGGCTGGGTCGGCGTGACCCCGACGCGCGGTAAGCGACACCGCCGCGACCTGCTCGCGGTGCTGGCGCGGCTCGAGCTGAACACGAAGCACGACACGCATGACCTGGTCGAGCACGCGTACGGGTCGATCAAGTCGGGCACCACGCCGTTGCTCATTACACCGCGCGAGGTGCAGGTGGGCATGAGCGAGCACCAGCGCAGCGGCATGGTCGTCGTGAACGTCGGCGCGCCGCAGGCCGAACGCTGGTTCCGCTTCCCAGCGACCACCGACTTTTCCCGGTGCATGCCGGCGGATCAGCAGCCTATGATCGGAAAGCACGAAATCAGAAGCACGAAGCACGAAACAAGCACCAAATTGGAATGAGGAAAACTTCAAACGCGCGATTCCGGATCTTTCTCCTTGGTGCTTGGGATTTGTTTCGTGCTTCGTGCTTCTGATTTCGTGCTTACGTAACGATGCGCCACTCGATCTACGACATTCGCCAGTTCCGCCCCGCCCTGTACATGCTGCTGGCGCTGGGCTTCACCGGCTTCTCACTCGCGGCGCAGACGCCGGGGCTGTGGATGCTGGCGATGATCGGGCTGGGCATCAACGTCTGGCTGGTGATGACCGAGCGCTTCCGCCCGCTGCCGCGGTTCGTGGCCAACGTCATCACGCTCGCGGCGTTCGCGTACGTCACGCTTCAGGTCCGCCAGCTCGGCCCGCGCTCGGTTCTCGTGATCGGGCAGTTCCTCGTGCTGCTCCAGCTCATCAAGCTGTACGAGCAGCGCGCCAACCGCGATTACGCGCAGCTCATCGTCCTCAGCCTGCTCCTGATGGTCGCCGCCGCCATCAACACGGCGTCGCTGCTGTTCGGGCTGATGTTCATCACGTACCTGTTCCTGTCGCTGTTCTGCTGCCTGCTGTTCCACCTGAAGGTCGAGACCGATCAGGCCCGCGCCGCCATCGCCATGCCCGACGAGCGGCTGCACCCGTCGATGCTGCGCCAGGACCAGCGCAACCTCGCGCAGTCGATGCGGCGCCTCACGGCGTTCGTGTCGCTCTCCGCCATCGTGATGGCCGTCGCGGTTTTTCTCCTCTTCCCGCGCGGGACGGGCGCGGGGCTGCTCGGGCCGTTGCAGTTCCGTCAGAGCCAGACGCTGACGGGGTTCAGCGAGCAGGTCGGGTTCCAGAACGTCGCGAAGATCACGCAGAACGACGAGGTGGCGGCGCACGTCAAGTTGTTCAAGAACGAGGTGCCGGTCGCGGGGGGCCAGATGCTGCTCCTCCGCGGGTTGACGCTCGACATCTACAACGGCGACGGCTCGCAGGGCGGCGGGGCGTGGCAGTGGAGCCGCCCGATCGGAAGTTCCAGCCCGTTCGAAGCCCCCCAGGGCGCGACGGCCCTCCTGAGGCAGGAAGGGCAGGAGGGCCGCGAACTGAACGCGCCTGACCGGTGGCGGCAGGAGATCACCCTTCAGGCCACCGGCACGAACGCACTGTTCGCGATGCCGGGCGCCATGTCGTACAAGCCCAGTCGCACCCACACGATGATGCACATGCCGTGGGACCAGTCGATCCGCTCGTACGACCGGATAGACCAGCCCATTCAATACGAGGTCGTGTCGACCGGCGTCATCACCGCGTCCCCGCGCCCAACCCAGCCCGAGCCGAGCCAGGAGCGGCCGTTCGGGATGTCCCGCCGAGTGCTTCCGACCGCCTCACTGATCGACGACCGGATCAAGGAGTACGCCCGGCGCGAAGATGTCTCCGGCCCCGATGCGAAACAGCGCGACGCGCAAGACCACGCCTCCCCGCTGGCCGCCGAGTCGATCGCCACCAGCATCGAGAACCACCTCCGCACGACCTTCGCGTACACGCTCGACCTCACCGACGCCAAGCGCATCGAGGGCCAGGACCCGATGGTCGCGTTCCTCTTCGACCTCAAGCGCGGCCACTGCGAGTACTTCGCCGGCGCGATGACGCTGCTCTGCCAGACGCTGGGGCTCGAAGCGCGGATGGTCGTCGGCTTCAAGTGCGACGAGTACAACCCGCTCAGCAAGCAGTATGTCGTCCGCCAGGCGCACGCGCATGCGTGGGTCGAGGTGCTCATGCCGGACGGGACGTGGAAAACCTTCGACCCCACCTCCGGCCGCGACTCGCGCCCGGGGCAGCGAACGGCCGGGCTCTTCCAGCGCGTCAAGCACCTGATCGACTTCCTTGAGTACAACTGGGCGACCAAGGTCGTCGCCTACGACGGCGACAGCCGCGAGAACCTCGTGGCCAACATCGATCGCTCGCTCGTGAACACGGCGTCGAACTCCCAGGACCTGTTCAACCGGTTCCCCGAGTTCCTGAACCAGGCGGGGTTCTGGCTGGCGTCGAAGTTCCTCGGGCCGGTCATGGGGCTGATGATCCTGACGGTGATCGTCGCGATTATCTGGTATCTGATGGAGCGCTGGCGCCTGCGCCGTCGCGCCGCGCGCATCGGGCTGGATTCACTCCCCGATCGCGAGAAGCTGCGCCTGGCGCGGCAGCTCGGCTTCTACGACGACCTGATCCAGCTCCTCGAGCGCCGGCAGATCGTGCGGCCCAGGCACCTCACGCCGCTGGAGTTCAGCGACACCCTCGCGTTCCTCCCCAATGAGGTCTACGACAGCGTTCGACGTCTGACCGAACTGTTCTACCGCATCCGCTTCGGCGGCGCCGAGCTGACGCCCGGCCGCCGGCAACTGCTCGGCGTCGTCATCGACCGGCTGGACCGCACGATGCCGCACGGGCGGGTGTAATCGCGATTTGTGGGTGGAAGATTATGTCGTTGACAGCGCGGGCTGCAACTTGTCAGCATGATTACCGTCGTCACCATCGGGGTGCGGGAACAGTTGGCCTGAGTCTTGGGGTTCCAGTCATTTCCAACTATTGAGCAAGGGAGCCAAGGATGTCCTTCGCGAACGTCGCGCGTCACGGAGCAGGAAGCTCGCACGCACGCACCTCTTCGATTCTTCGCCGCGCGGTGCTCGAAACCCTCGAATCCCGCCGGCTGTTCGCATCGATCCCCATTACCAATCACTCGTTCGAGAACCCGAGCCTTTCAGACGGCCAAACGTCATCGCCCGTTCCCGGGTGGACGTACTCCGTTTCGTCCGGGTTCACGGGTGAAGCATTCGTGCTCAACCCGACCAGCGCGCAGCTTTCCGCCGAGGCCACCGACGGTTCGAACGTGCTGCGCATGCGAAGCCCCGACCTTGGCTGGGACCTGGGCGCGACCGCGGTGCAGTTGTCGCAGACGCTGACGTCCACGCTACAACCGGAGACGACCTACACGCTGAAGTCAATCATCGGCTTCCCGGTCGACCATCTCGCCGACCCAGCCGTCAGCGTGATACTCGTCGCCGGTGGAGAGGTTCTCGTGTGGGGTTACGCTGAGTTCATGTTCGAGGACCTCGGTCTGCAATATGAACATTCCGGCTCGTATACGTCGCCCGCGTCCCACGCGCAGCTCGGCCAGCCGCTGGAGGTCCGTATCAGGGTCGCGGCGGGTCCCACCTATACCATCGGCGGCGACGCGACGATCGACAACGTCCGCCTCGACGCCACGCCCATCAACCCGCCGTCGCCGACGGTCAACCTCGCCGTGGCCGGCGTCCCCGACGCCGACGAGGAAACCGTCGGCGAGTGGGTGCCGATCAACTCCAACTTCGACGAGCAGAACTACGCCCCCGATGGCCGCCCGCGCCACGACAACCAGCCGGATGCCACCGGCGACCGCATCAACCCCGGCGATCAGGAGCTGCGCGACGTCGCCCTCACCTTCGGCGGCGACGCCATCACCGGCACGTGGAAGCTGGAATTCCCCGACAGGATCAAGGTCTGGAAGGACAACGGAAACGGCACGTGGAGCCAGGTGACGAGCACCGTAGCCCAACCGTCGGTCACCACGCCGACGACGATCAACCTCAAAGTGGAAGGCATCAAGC
This sequence comes from Tepidisphaeraceae bacterium, assembly GCA_049679725.1. GTDB lineage: Bacteria > Planctomycetota > Phycisphaerae > Tepidisphaerales > Tepidisphaeraceae > DASYWJ01. The sequence goes on along the minus strand of JBAUGM010000231.1, from coordinate 8,307 downwards.
TCAGCGCCACCAAGAACGACATTGAGCTGAAGGCCACGTTCACGCCCAGCAGCGGCAGTGCAGTGATCGACCGCGCCCGCTTCTCCGTCGCGGGCGTGGACGTGGACATCGACTCCGACAACGACAACGGTTTCAATCCCCCTGACAGCGACATGGACGAAGGGCTGCTCGAAGGCGACTCCAGCCGCCCCGGCAAGTTCCTCTCCGTGAACGACAACGACAATGATGCCGACGGCGTCCTCGACTTCGCCGACGGTTTCAATCGCGACGGCACGGGCGGCAACGGTGACGACACGACGGCCGGCGAGCAGTTCGTCCCGGTCATCGTGCAACTGCCGCACCCGCTCGACCTGAACGTCGCAACGCTCAAGTTCCTCTATAGTTCGAGCGACCCGAACGCGGCCACCCCATCCGCCCCCGCGCCCGGTCACCTGCGCCTGTGGCGCAAGGACGGCAACCTCGCCCGCAACAAGTCCAGCGTCGCCGCGGGCGGTGACTACATCGGGGAAGGCGACTACACGCCCGCGCAGCTCGGCATCACCACCGCGGACGATAAACTCTTCTGGCTCGAAGCCGTCGCGGCCAGCAGCGACCTCGCCAGCCGCACCATCCAACTCCTCGGCGACCCCGACGGCCCGTCGGGTCCCGCGCCGTTCGAGCTCTTCGACGCGGTGATGGTCACCGCTGTGGACGACGCGACCGGCGTTCCGGCCACGCCATCCGGCCTCGTGGCGGGCGTGGCCGACGATACGCAGGTCAACTTCGAGTGGAACGACAACGCCGAAGCGGGGGTCAGCTACAAGGTCTATCGCAGCACGACATCCGGCTTCACGCCCGATGACACGCCGGGAACCGGAAACCTCATCGGCACGGTAACCGAGAGCCGCTACGTGGACGATGACGTCCCCGCCGCGGGCGTTTACTTCTACAAGATCGTTGCCACGACGACCGGCGGCACATCCGCGCCGACTGCACAAGTCCGCGCCGACACGACCGTGACCCTGACCACGCCCGCCGCGCCCAGTGGCCTGGCGTTCAGCAACGTCACGTCCGACTCGCTCACCATCTCGTGGACGGACAATTCGCTGAACGAAGTTGGTTTTAAGGTTCGTCGTTCTGCTAACGGTGGCAGTACCTGGCAAGAATTCCTTGTCGGAGCGAACGGCGGGCAATTCAACGATGCCGGTCTAGCGCCCAACACCCAATACATCTACGAAGCGCGAGCCTACAACTCCGCCGGAGGCGAAGCCAGCAGTCCCGAGTCTGTTACAACGACCCCAGGCGAGAGTGAATTTCCGGTAACCGTCGCAGTTAGTGACGACCCCGAACCTGATCCTATTCTGGGTTTCCCGCCTCTTAACTCAGAGGTGCGTTACCGCTTCGAGCGAACCGACGGTGATACGTCGCAGAATCTTTACATTTACTACGCTTTCGATGAGCGCCCGGAGCTGAATGAAGGTACGCCCGACGTCGAGTACAGCGGCGCGGTGTTGGCTGCTGGTGCGGCAAATGTATTTCAGGTCGTGATTCCAGCGGGTTCGCTGTTTGCTGAACTCGTGCTTACCCCGCTCGTCGACCAATTTCATGGCCAGCGCCGGACGATCTACCTGGAGATCCTCTCTGTAAGTAAAATTTTCGGCATTTTCGGGGGCCTCGCCGGGATTCCCGGAGCCGAGATCAAGCAGCAGAATGGTGTGGTGACCGACATTACGCCGACCAGTGCCGGCATTCGCTCGGCACTGCACAACGCGATCAACTCAGGGAATCTGATCACGGAACTGATTCTTACGGGCCACGCGAATCATGCGCTTATTCAGTTGGACAATGGAGAGATACTCACTACCGCTACAAATTCCGGTCAACGGTTTGTTCTTGATGCGCAGGGAGACCTCACACCCCTGCTGAAACAGGTGCTTGCTCCCAATGCGAAGGTCGTGCTGAATGGCTGTCACACGGGCAGCAACAACGATTGGTTCGGTGATGACTCCGGAGACATGAGTCTGGCTGCTGAGATGAGCCGCGCATTTGCCGGGCAGGTTGGTAAGCGGTGGAAAGCGTTTCCTTGCTCGCGTTGGGGCCGATACCGCCTTTGGAGCGAAGCGGACATTCAAAGATGGGGTGAAGCAGTGACGCATGTCTGAACCCAGTGCCGCGCTCGGGCGTGCCCTCCGGAGACTTCAATGCCTTGGAGACGACAGGTATCCGTCGTTGCTATCACCGCCTATTGTTTTTTGCTGGCAATCTCGTCGATTCTGCTCGGCGCCCCAGGAGCGCGCCGCGGCATTTACTCGCTTATGACTCTTGCGGCGATCATCGTAGTCGTCGTGGGGCGTCGCTTCGTCCGAGTGGCCGCCATCGTTGCATCGGTCCTATCCATTGGAATGATTTTGCAGGACGGTCGTAGGGGCAGAGCCCTTCAACAGCAGGTAGACGCTTTGCGCGCCAAGTACACTTCCACTTCCTCACCCTCTACGAGCCGTAGCAACGGGGACATAAAGGAGAGCAGGAAGAAGGACATCGCTGATTGACCAAATCGCCCCGTGGCTCGGGTCGATCTTCGGCGTGGTTCGGCCAAGCGTGGCGATCTTGTCCGCTTACCAATCGATGGTTCAGCGGAAGCCGGCGCTATCCGCCGCCTAACGAAGAAAGTCGAGTTCCACCACGGGCTGCTAACGGCTTCGACGATCTGACGGACACCGAGGAGATCCTACTCAGGTCTGGCGCGAATTCTGCCTATCGGTTCGACCTCGAGGTATTCTATGTGAGCCAAATACTGGGCGGCCCGACCGGGCCCGCTGCTGGTTTGGCGTTTGGGAAGCAGTTCGGTCACATCCAAGGCGGCGACCACACGAACAACCCCGTGAACATCATGTCGACCGGACCGAACCGAAAACTGCCTTTAAGGCACGGCGACCAGACGCCCGAAGATTCCAGACGGATTAACTTCGCTCAGAAGGAGTTGTTCTTGCGCGATCCACGTCATCTTCTACAGCCCGCCTGATCGGAGGCGATTCGTGCTGGCGAAGCGGTTCGTCATTCATGCGATCCTCGTCGCGCTCTGTGCGGGCGCCGGGCCGGCGAGTCGCCCGTATCCCGTCAATTTCGCGTGGGAACGGGAGCGACTGAAAGGATTGAAGGCCGTCGAGATGCGTCGACTCAAAGCCGTTGTGCAGGATAACGGGGCGAATGAATCAACGCGGGGGCTGGCGCTGCATCAGATCGCGGAGTTGGCCACGGTCGAGTCAGTCCGTTTCCTCGAACGGCTTTACGATGACCTTCCCGATGGGACGGGGTTTAAGCCGGGGGCGGTGACAGGGCCGTGGAACAAGCGCGAACTCACCGAGATGCTGGCGCAGACGGGTATTCCCGAGGCCGTTCCTCAACTGACAATCGCGTCGTGGGACCCCGCCCCCGCCTTCGGAGGCGATCATCGTTGGATTGCCGCGGAAGGGCTGGCGGACATTCAGGGCGTCAAGGCGATCCCGCGGCTCCGCGACATTCTGGTAAACGACAAGCACCCGAACGTCAGAAAACACGCGCGGCGTCAACTCGCGAAGTTGGGCGACGAGGAAACGGTTCAGCAGTTGATCCAAGCATTAGGTGACGAAGACGACGCGAAGGTACGCGAGGCGCTGTACGAACTGCGGCTTTGCGAGGGACCGAAAGTCAAGGATGCGTTCCAGCGGCTTTTCCTTGCGACCCCCGGCGACCAAGGCCGCCTTAAGCTGGAACTGAAGCTGCTTGCGGGAGATGCGGCGCTGATGATGGGGAGCAATGAGAGCATCGCGCCGATGATCGAGCTGGCCGCGATGACCCGGAAGCAGCTACGCGATTTGGGGGTCAGCCGGACGCCCGCGGAGTCGTTGGAGATCTGCACCCATCAAAAGTTTGGCACCGCTGTCGAGGCGTGGCGGCGCTGGTGGAAAGAGAACGGTGCAGAATTTGAGCCGTTCCGCGCACCCGACCCGCGCGAGCGCCTGGATCTCGCGCGAGCCGTGTTCGATTGGGCGCGGGACAAGAAATCCGGGCCGTTCATCAGCGAACTTCCCATTTACGTGGTCCGCCGCGGACACGATGCCGCGCTGGAGAGCGACATCATCCGCCTTTACACGCCCGTGGAAATCGAACTGCTCGGCAAGCAGGGTTACGAACTGACTGTTTCTTCGAGTAACGGGACGTTAGCCACTGCTCGGCTGAGATCGCTGGGGCCGTGGCAGGGTGAGCGGATCGTGGATATTGAGCTTCGTAAAGACGGGGATCGATGGGTGGTTGACAGCGCCAATCCGCCGCGCGGCCTGATCGATTAACTGTCTGCGACGGCATCGCACTTCCCTGCGCGGGCGACGGCCTCGCCCGGACGTCCACAAGGGACGTAAAGGGGTCATCCTCATCCTCGCTTTTTTCCGCTGACTCGATCCTTTGACGCGTCATGCGCAACAATACGTGCTCGACGCTCTTCCACGCCGTTCTCGGCGGCGATCAACGCGACCGATGCGATTCCGACGAACAAGCCTGTTTCGACCACGCCTGCCCGGCCGTGCAGCGTCACGTCCAGCGCGGCGGCATTCTCAATGGTCGTGAACTTGCAGTCGTAGATGTAGTTGCCGTTGTCGGTGACGTAGACCGCGCCGTCGCTCGTTCTGCGGAGCGTCGGAGTCGCGCCCAGCGAGCGGAAGAACGCGGCGTGAACTTCGTGTGAGAAGGGTGCGACCTCGACCGGCAGCGGCGACTTCGTGCCGAGTTTCTCCACGGCCTTGCCCGCGTCGGCGATGATGATCAGTTGGCCGGAGTTCTGGGCGACGATCTTCTCGCGGAGCAGGGCGCCGCCGAGGCCCTTAATGAGATCCAGATTCGGCGCGACCTCATCGGCGCCGTCGATCGTGACGTCGGGTTTGGCGTCCGCCAGCGTGATCAGCGGGATGCCCAGATGCTCGGCCCGACGCTCGGACTGGCGCGATGTCGGGATGCCGCGGACGTTCTTCAGCCGCCCCGCGCGCAGCGCCGCGGCCAGCGCCTGGAGGAAGTAGTCGGCGGTGGAGCCGGTGCCGAGACCGACGACCATCCCGTCACGCACAAATTGGAGGGACGCCTCGGCCGCCCGCTGTTTTGGATTCATGGGCGATACAGGATAGTGCGAGTGCGGAAACGAGGGTAGAGGATAGAGGATAGCAAAGAAGCAAGATCGCTATCCTCTATCCTCTATTCTCTCCGCGTTTGTCTCTCCGCGGGCGTTGTGGCAGAATGCCGCGCGCAACTCGCCGCGCCGGGCTTGAGGATCATCGGTTCGCATGCTTCTCCAAACCAACAGCTACATCGTGCCCAAGGACAAGCGCGCCGAGCACGCGCGGCTCGTCCGCCGCTTCCGCCAGACGCTGGCGCGGCTGGGGTGCGAGCACTTCGAGGTTTATGAGCAGGTCGGCTCGAACTGGAGCGGCGGCGAGTCGACGGGGCGCTACGTGCACATCATGCGTTTCCGCGACCGCAAGCATCAGCTCGCGGTGCAGGCGGCCGAGCGGAACGATCCCGGCGCGCAGGCGCTGATCAACGAGTTCTGCGAGCTGATCAACTTTCCGTACCAGCAGCAGCAGGGGCTGTTCGCGGTGGGGTTTTACCAGAGCGTGCTGCCGGTCGCGTCGGCGCGGCCGAACGTCGCCCCGCCTGACCGTGCCGCGCCTCCGCCGCCGACGGGAGACGACCTGACGCCGCCGTCTTCGTCCGCGGACGACGTGGAGGGTGGGGACGTTGAGGGTGGGGACGTCGCGGTCGACCCGTCCGATGCAGCTGCCGTCGAAGACGCCGACGCCGACGCCGACGCCGACATGACCGACAGCTCCGACGATGTGCCGCCCGAGATCGACGCCGAGGGGACGACCATCGAGTCCGCGGCCCGCGACGGGGAGATCGACGAGATCGACGACGACGACACCGATTCGGATGAGCCCTCCCAGCGCCAAAACGCCTGAATGATCGGGCGTGACATCACGTTCCAATAACCACCGGCGAATATAACGGCGGCACAGGGTATGCTCCGTTAGCATCCCGGGCACCTACGTGACGCGCGGCGCGCTTCGGCGCATATCCGCTACACCCGTCGCAGGTGCCCTCCGAAGTTGTACGCAGGTGGGGGGTAGGGCACCTGCGGCGGTTGCAGCGGAGCGGAGGAATGCCGATGCCGCTGTTGGTGCGGAGGTGAATGCGATGAAGTCGATGTTTCGCCTGCTCGTGTTCGTGCTGTTTGTCGGCGGGTGGGGTCTGGCGGCGACGTCGCTGCACGTGATCCGCACGCCGCAGGCGCCGCGCGAGTTCATCATCGTGCCGAAGAACCGGATCGGGATCACGGACACGTACGTCGACACGCGCGCGTGGACGCTCGATGACGTGTCGAATCACCCCGGCGTGGTGCGGCGGTTGATCGAGACGGAGAAGTACACGGCCCTCGCGCACGTCACGGGTGAGACCGAGCCGGCCCAGGTGCAGCAGAAGCTGACCGACGCGATGATGCGCGGCCCGCAGCCGAAGGTGGAAGCGACGACGGCGCCGCCGAAGAGCAAGCCGGCGTCCCCGCCGGAGGCGAAATCGAGCAAGCGAAAAGTGAACTCAAAGCGGCAGGTCGCGGCTCGCTGATCGTGGCACGGGTTTTCAACCCGTGCATTTGTCGTCTCAAGACAAGTAGAGGAGAAGCACGGGTTGAAAACCCGTGCCACGGTTGGACGGGCGCGCACCTTGACCCCGAGATCCCTCAGGTCGCTTCCGCTCCCTTCGGGATGACGTTGCTCGCGTGAACTAGATCAGGGAATTGGCTAGACGACCTGGACCTTGCGGCCCGCGCGGCGCTTGCGGTTGATCGTGTCGCGCCCGGCCTTGGTCTTCATCCGGGCGCGGAAGCCGAGCTTGCGGGCGCGCTTCTTCTTGCTGATCCTGTGGGGGTAGTGCATCGGGAGAAACCTCTGTCTCGGCGTTTTCCTAGGGTTTTACGGCCGCGGTGGCGTCGACCGTGACGAGCGTCGTCTGGGTCGTGCGGTTCCCGCGGGCGTCGGTGGCACGCACGGCCACCTGGTGGGGGCCGCCCGTCAAGCCGGTTGCAGCGAAGGTCACGCTCTCTTCCGGACCGTCGGCGATGTTATCCGATGGCAGCACCGCCTGCCAGTCCTCGCTGGAATCGACGCTGTACTCGAATTTTGCGAGGGTGCTTGTGCGATCGACGGCCGTGAACGAGACCTTGGCGCCGCCGGCGACCGGCTCGGCCTTGATCTGGCCGAGGATGGGGGCGGTGTTATCCACGATGACCGGGTCGCTGACGCGCGCGGCGGTCTTGCCGGTGCCCCTGGGGTTGGCGGCGACGTCGGAGGCGACGACGCGGATCTCGTAGCGCCCGTCCGCCACGCCGCGGGTGTCCCACTCGAACGTCGCTTCCTTCAGCTTCTCCTTCAGCAGGATCCACGGCGCGCGCGAGCCGTTGCGGAAGTAGACGCTGTAGACCATCGCGTCGGCGTTGGGGTCGGTGGATTCCCAGGTGATCGTCTGCTTGCCGGTGCCCTGCTGGCCATTGTCGGCCGACGCCTCGCCTTCGGCAGTGGGCATGGCAGCGGCCTCCGCGCTGGGCACTGCGGCGAGCTTGACGGACTTCACCTCCGGCGCGAGGTTGGGCACCTGGTACGCGACGTCGACGTCATCCACGACGGCCGACACGTCGCCGCCCTCGCTGCCCAAGGTCATGCGATATTGCAGGAACCGCGCCGACGGGGACGTGATCTGCACGAACTCCGTGGCGGGAACGTCTTCCGTCCACTTCGACCACCCCGTCTCGTCCGGCTCGGCGAGGTTGCCGCTGCGCGTCGCCACCTTCAGCGTCGATCCCTTCGGCAGTGAGCCGTGAAGCTGCATCTTGCCGAACTGGCTGATCTGCGACGCGTCGAGCACGGCGCTGGTGTACGTGCCGGTCGTCGCGAAGCCGCTCGTCATCGCGGAGATGCCGCCGACGTTCGCCAGGCCCATGAGGACGCGGCCATCCTTGGCGGGGAGGAGGCACATGACCTGTTTGGGGTCGACCTTCGCCAGGACGATCGTCTCGTCGGCCGCGGGCCTCACCTGGTAGATCATGCCTTCGCTGCCCGTGCCGACGAGGAGGGTGCCGTTGTTCTCGATGATGGAGAGGACGAGGACGGGTTGGCGGAAGACGGTGGTGACGAAGCCGTCGGGCGTGATGCGGTAGATCGCGTTGCCGCCCTCGCGCGGCTCGCCCGCTTCGCCACTGGGTGGCGCGGCGGCGTCAGCGATCGGCGTGGCCGTCGCGGCTTCACTCGGGCC
>JBAUGM010000230.1:0-11415 GCA_049679725.1 Tepidisphaeraceae bacterium | reverse complement strand
ATGGCCATCTGGCTCCGATCTGGCATCCGCAACCGCACGTCCGTAGGCTTGCTGCTCATGGGCGATGTTGTAGCGCCCTCGAACGAAAAAGTCGCGCGAAAAAGTTCACAAACTCTCAGGATGACGTCGGCGCCGGCCGATTCTGATTGCACTCAAACAAACGGCCGAAGCTCCTGAATCCGCGCCTCGACCTCCTCCGGCGGCATGTCCTTGTAGTGCGGCGGGAGGAATCGCGCATCCGTGCACTCGCGCACAGCAACGAGATCCATGTACTCCAGCTTGCGCGTGTGCGCGCTGGGCCGGACTTCCTTGAACGTCTCCGCGAGAATGTCCTTCAATGGCCGCTTCGGCTCGGTGGACAACTCGAAAATGCGGAGCGCCCGCACGAGGATGCCTTCGATTTCGTTCCCGCCCAATTGCACGCCCGGCGGCAGCTCCGGCAAATCCGTCTCGGCCAGCGGAAACTTCAGCTTCTTCGCGATCGCCAGCAGCAGCGCGTGCATCTCCTTGCTGGTTTGCGGCGGGAAGAGCGGGATGTGCACGTCCAGCCGCCCCTGCCGTTTTAAATCCACTTCCAACAGGTCGGGGCGCGAGGTTGCGAAGACCCACATGATTTTCCCGCGGTTGCGCGTGTTGCTCATCTCCGCCGCCAGCATCGCGTAGACGCGGCCGGACAATCCCGAATCATCCCCGCCCCCCTCGCGCTTGCCGGTCATCTGATCGGCCTCGTCGACGAAGACGACGACCTGCCCCAGCGCGCGCAGGATGGCGAAGATCTTCTCGAGGTTCGATTCCGTCGCCCCGACCCACTTGTCGCGGAAGTTCTTGAACGCCACGCACGGGATCCCCAGCTCCCCCGCCCAGCAGTTGACGATGAACGTTTTGCCCGTGCCGATGCGCCCGGCGATGAGGTACCCCATCGGCAATGCGTGCAGGGCACTGCGCTTGAGCAACTCGGCATCCTCGCGCAGCCACGCTTTCACCTCGTCCAGCCCCGCGACGTGATCCAGCGTGAACGGCGATTCGATGAAATCCAGCAGCCCCTGCGTCTCGCGCTCGATCAGCTCCTTCTTCATCTTCGAGAGCCACGAAGACGTCAGCTTCCCGCCGTTGTTGAGCGCGAGGCTGATGGCCGTGCGGGCGCCGATGCGGCTGACGCCGGTCATCCGCCGCGCGAGGTTGTCGATCGAGATGTCCGACCGCGCCGCCAGGTCCTTGATCGGGCCGGACGCAAGCATGTTGAGGTACTCGAGCATCTCCGGCTCGCCCGGCAGCGGGATCTTCAGCTTGGCGGCGTGGGGGTTCTCGACGATCAGCTCGTCGACGTTGTGCAGCCCCTCCGTGATCAGGATGACGGCGATGTTCGCGTCGAGAATGGTCGGGTCGTTCGCCCAGCTCAGCATCTTCACGAGGTTCGCGCTGAACTCCGAGCCCAGTTGCAGCGGGTCCCCGCGCGGGACGACGAACTCGGCAAAGTCGATGACGATCGCGATCCCCGGGACCTTGCCCTTCCCGATCGCGCGGAGGTTGAGCGTACGGAGCAAATACCGGTCCATCAGCTCCAGCGCAGGGCCGGGGCGGCGCTCCTGCGCGAACGTCCGCATCTCCTCGCCGGCGAAATCCTGGAGCCACTTGCCGTAATCCTCCGCCCCCTTCGTCGCGCGGATGCCCTTGCCACGGTCATAGTGCAGAACGACGTCAAAACTCTCGAACATCACCTCGTCGAGGAACGACTTCAGCGAGTGCTGCTTCCCGTTGGCCGGGACGACATCGAAGACGTTGCCGTGCAGGATGAACTGCGCGGTGGACCCGGCACGGAACAGATCCCGCATCTCGCTCGCCCAACCCGGCAGGCCGTTGCTCATGTTCGCTCCCGCAGATTGTTTAGCCGCAGATGAACGCAGATGAACGCGGATAAGACAGAAACCAGTTTGGATTTCTCTTCTCTGATCTGCGTTCATCCGCGTTCATCTGCGGCTAATTCTCTTGTCTATTGCGCCACCCGCTGCGGTCCCACGACCATCGGCGGCGGGTCGGTCAGGATCTCATCGACCGAGCCAAGGATCTGCTGTTGATCGCGCACCCACTGCTGCGTGTCGCCGAGGGTCGCGGCGATGTGGTCGATGCGCTCCGACACCGCGTGCGGGGTCGACGACATCACCGCCTGTTCGCGCAGCAACTCCACCTGCTCCTCGATGCGCGTCAGCTCCGCATCCAGAAACGCCAGCTTGTCGCGCGTTTCCTTGCGCTTCTCCATCCGCTGTTGCAGGATTTCCAGTTGCCCGCTGAGGCTCTTGCGGAGGTCGTCGCCGATCGATGGGCTCTGCACTTCGTCGTTCAGGCGCTTGAGCCGCCAATCGAGCGGCTCACCCCGCCCGCGGTCGAGGTCGATCGATTCGCGGATGATGCGCAGCAGCGACTGCCGCGTGCGCAGCAAGCGGAGGTAGATCCACAGCAGCTTGCCAAGCCCTTCGCCCTGCATTTCCAGTTCCGGCGTATCGCCATTCTGGCGCTGTTGTTCGATGATCGTGTAGCAGCGGCGCTGAAGGTTGAAGTAGCGCTCGCGGTCGTCGGGGTCGAGTTGGGCGACGATGTCCGTCAGCTTCTTCTGCCACTGTTCGCGCTCCTCGAGCTTGGCCGAGCCGTCGACCAAACGCTGGAACCGCTTGTTGCTCGAGAGGCCGACGAGGTACGCCAATTCCAGCCCCGCCCCGATCGCCCAGAAGCCGGGATTGAGCAGCCCCAGCAATGCGACGCCCGCCAGCCCAATCCAGTTGGGCGGGACGAACATCCCGATCGGCCGCGCGTTGAACGCCGCCTTCACGTAACTCCAGAGGCCCTGCTTCATGCGACGGTTATCTTACAGCAACACGGGAGTTGAGGCAGATTACAAACCGGTTCCAACTTCCAACCCGACGGATCGAGGGATCGAATCCGTGGCCTGGGACTTCGGCGAGCTCAGTCGTGCCGCGCGTATGTCTCTTGGATCAAATACAACCGCAAAGTGCGCAAAGAACGCAAAGATCGCTAAGAAGACAAAGCAAGGATTTTTTCTTTTGTCTTCCTTTGCGTTCTTTGCGTTCTTGGCGTTCTTCGCGGTATATCAGTAGAGGGGAAGTGCTGGGGAGAGACGCGGCTCAACTGAGATCGCCGAAGTCCCAAGCCACGAGTATGCCCGACGACGTCCTGATCTTCGCCAACCCCATCGCCGGACGGGGCCGCGGGCGCGTGCTTGCCGAGCGGATCGCCGGGCGCCTGGCGGCCGAGGGGTTTCGGCCGAACCTGTTCCTCGAGCGCGTCGATCAGATCCGCTCCGAGCAACTCGACGTCCCCGCCCGCGCCGCCATCGTCATCGGCGGGGATGGCACCGTCCGCGGCGTTGCCCGCGCGCTCCACCAACGCGCGAATCGCGACCGAGTCGACGGCCCGCCGCTGCTCATCGTCCCGATGGGCACCGCCAACCTCCTCGGCCAGCACATTGGGTTGCATTGGGACGACCGGAGCCTCCCCGCCAACGTCGTCAGCGCCATCCGACATCATCACATCGTCCGCCTCGACACCGCCCGCGCCAACGACGAGCTGTTTCTCCTCATGGCCGGCATCGGAATCGACGCCGGCGTCGTCCACGAGCTTGACCGGATCCGCACCGGCCCCATCCAGTTCGCCAGCTACGTCCTGCCCGCGGCCCTGGCGCTGCGGGCCTACCAGTACCCGGCGTTGACGGTTTCCGTCGACGGCAAAATCGTCTCCCGCGACATGCCGGCCATCGCGTTCGTCGGCAACGTGAAGGAATACGGCACCGGCTTCCCGCTGCTTCCGCACGCGCGGCCGGATGATGGTCTGCTCGACGTCTGCGTCCTCCCCTGCCGCACGCCGCAGGATGCCGTGCGCCACTTCCTCCACGCCGCGGCGGGCGAGCATTTGCTCGGCGAGGGCGTCGCTTACACGCAGGGCGTCGAGATCAACGTGACATCAAGCCAGCCGGTCCCCGTCCAGATCGATGGCGAGGCCGCGGGGCATACGCCGGTGGAGATCAGGTTGCTACCGATCCGGGTGCCGTTTATCGTTCCGGATAATGTCAGTGGTCAGTAGTCAGTTGTCCGTTGGGTGAGATGTCTCTTCACAACTGACTACGGACCACGGACAACGGACATCGCGATGCCTGACCTCTTTCAACCAGACCCGAAGAAACTCTTCGTCATCGCCGGCCCCTGCGTGATCGAGTCCGCCGAGCAGTGCCTGGTCATCGGCCGGCACGTGAAGGGCATCTGCGACTCGCTCGGCCTGACGTACGTCTTCAAGGCCAGCTTCGATAAAGCGAACCGATCGAGCAACGCCAGCTTCCGCGGGCCAGGTTTGACCGACGGCCTGGTCGTCCTCGATCGCGTAAAGAACGCGCTCGGCGTTCCCGTGCTCACCGACATCCACGAGCCCGAGCAAGCGCCCATCGCCGCCAAGGTCGTCGACATCCTCCAAATCCCCGCCTTCCTCGCGCGACAGACCGATCTGCTCGTCGCCTGCGGGAAGACGGGGCGTTACGTGAATATCAAGAAGGGCCAGTTCATGAGCCCGCAGGAGATGGGCAACGCGGTGGAGAAGGTGAAGTCGGCAGGCAATGACCGCATCCTGCTGACCGAGCGCGGCACGTTCTTCGGCTACAACCGGCTGGTGAACGACTTCACCGGTCTGCCGATCATGAAGTCCTTCGGCGTCCCCGTCTGCTTCGACATCACCCACAGCACGCAGCAACCCGCTGGCCTGGGCAACGCCTCGGGCGGCAACCCGCAGTACTCGCCGATGCTCGCGCGTGCTGCGGTGGCGGCGGGCGTGGATGGGCTGTTCCTCGAATGTCACCCCGATCCGAAGCACGCCAAGAGCGATGCGGCAACGATGTTGGACCTCGCCGACGTGGAGGCGCTGCTGACGTCGTGTAAGCAGATTGCGGAGATCCGCAGGGGGTGGACCTGACCGCACGCTTATTCATCCGGCATCCGGCGATGGTCGCACGAGGGCCAACCCCAAGATGACTGCCATCGCGATTGAGAGGCCAATGATCGCCGCGCCTTCACCCCGACTGCCGCTCAACGCGCCGCACAACCGCACTCCGCCCGCCAGCACGAGAGGATAGAGCATGCCCGCGACGACGCACGTGAACGGTCCGCGCGACACCGGCGGCGACGTCGCACGCTCAAGTCGTCCCACAAGAGCAAATCCGAAAAACACGAGGCCAAATGAATGACCGATCCAGCAGAAGATCGGAAGATTGCCGCCCGCGCGGGTCAGCCAGTCGGGGAGCAACCGGACAAACTCGTTGAGCGATGGCCTATCGTGCAGCGAGAGGACGGCCGCCGTGGTGGCGAAGTTCCCAAGCTGAAATAACACCAGTGCCCACCACGCCGGCCACATGCGCGGGCGCAAACGCGCCGCCCGGTAGTTCAACGGAAGCGATGACGCCCCGGGGGTGGTGACCATGCACGCAGTATACTCCGCATTGCATGAGGTAGTTGGCTCAATCGCCGCGCCACCGCCGGACCGGCGATAGTCGCGCGGCGCGTGGCCGCGCGCGGGCGGCGCCTGCGCGCTCTCGCTACAATGTCGAGATGCCCGCCGATAGTGTAAACAAACTCACCCACCTCGACGACCACGGCCGCGCGAAGATGGTGGACGTCGGGCATAAGCCCGTCACCGCCCGTGAAGCGACCGCCGAGGGTTTCATCGTGCTCCAGCCCGCGACGATCGAGGCGATCGCGGCGGGCAGCGTCCCCAAGGGCGACGTCTTCGCCGCCGCGCGGATCGCGGGGATCATGGCGGCGAAGAAGTGCGGGGAGCTGATCCCGCTGTGTCACCCGCTGGGGTTGGAGAGCGTGGAGATCGCGTTCGATGTGCAGGGCGACCGCGTGCGCATCCAAGCGACCACGCGGATCACCGGGAAGACGGGGGTTGAGATGGAGGCGCTCACTGCGGTGTCCGTCGCTGCACTCACGATTTACGACATGTGTAAGTCGCTCGATAAGCAAATGGTCATCGAAGGGGTTCGCGTGCTTTCGAAGAGGAAATAACCCCTCCCCGCCAACGGGAGCCCAGCGGCTCCGCCGCGGGTTCTTCCGCACGAACTAAAAGTCGCGCTGATCGCCCACGTAATCCCTCGCATTCTCAAAATACCTCCGTTCCCACAGGTACTTCGCGCTCCCCTTCTCCGCCCACCAGTCCCGTTTCCCAAAACGCTTGTTCAGCGCGCGCGACGCAACCGCCTTCAGCGCATCGCGGAGTTCTTCGCCCTCGCGAAACGCGGTGATGACGACGTGAACGTGATCGCTCTGGACCGCGATCGAGTGGATCGTCCACCCGTATCGTTTGGCCACGTCGCGGATGGCTTCTTCGACGAGTCTCCGCTGCTCGGGAGACAGTGAAACCGGGTCCTCATTCATTCGCGCGCGGGACTCGTCTTCGCGATACGGGTCGGTTGGTGCGAACGGCGTTCCGTAGTCGTTGTGATTTCGATCGACGTGGGGTTTGGAGGATCCGTGCAACCGAGTCCCCTTCGTGCCCCAGGTGATGTGGAATGCCATCGGGTAACGCACTTGGTGTCCTTGAAGAAGAACCCGCGGCGGAGCCGCTGGGCTCCCGTTGGCGAATGGACCGTGTTCTACTGTTCTCGTACCCCACCCTACAACAACACTCCAACCACGCACGCGCCCATAAGCGACGCGATCGAACCGCCCACCATCGCGAGCAGCGCGATGCGCGAGAGGTCCTTCCGCCGGTTCGGCGCGAGCGTGCTGATGCCGCCCACCTGGATGCCAATGCTCGCGAAGTTCGCGAAGCCGCACAATGCGTACGTCGCGATCAGGGCGGAGCGGGGGGAGATGAAGTTCGCGTTGGCGGCGAACTGGTCCTTCATCTCGGCGTAGGCGATCAGCTCGTTCAGCACCGTCTTGATGCCCAGGAGCGAGCCGACGTCGCGCGCATCGGACCACGACACGCCGCAGAGCCAGGCGAGCGGGGCCATGGGATAGGAGAGAATGCTCTGAAGCGTGATGGGCTCGCCGACGAGGCTGGCGATGCCGATCTTGCGCGAGCCGTAGCCGATGATCCCGTTGATCAGCGCCACCAGGGCCGTGAACGCGATGAGCATGGCGGCGACGTTCAGGGCGAGGGTCAGCCCTTCCGTCGTCCCGCGCGCGGCGGCATCCACCAGGTTCGCGTCGATCTTCTCAACCTTGAAGTTCACGCCCCCCGCGGTGACGGGCGTTTCCGTCTCCGGCATGAGCAGCTTGCCGACGATGAGCGTCGCCGGGGCGGAAATAAAACACGCGGCCGCGAGGTGGCCACCGACGTTGGCGATGAAGGGGCTGAGCCACGCGGTGTACAGGCCGAGCACACCGGAGGCGATGTTGGCGAACCCGCCCACCATCACGACCATCAGTTCGCTGTTCGTGCAGGTCGCCACGAACGGGCGGACCATTAGCGGCGCCTCCGTCTGGCCGACGAAGATGTTCGCCGCCGTCGAGAGCGTCTCAGCGCCGCTCGTGCCGGTGGTCTTGGCCATCACCCACGCGAGGCCCTGCACGACGTACTGCATGATGCCGCTGTGGTAGAGGATGGCGGTGAGGGCGGAGAAGAAGATGATCGTGGGGAGGACGAAGAAGGCGAAGACGGCGCCTGTGTGCGCGTAGCCGCGCGTGGGGTTGGGGTCGGGGAAGGGCGAATCGTTCACCGGGACGGTGATCTCGCTGAGGTTGCCGAAGACCATCCGCGCGCCGTCGCGCGTGTAGTTGAGCAGGGCCGTCACCGCATCCTGCACGGTTTCGAGCAGTTGCGGCACGAACAGCACGAGCGACGCGAACGCAAACTGGAGGATGAGGCCCCAGATGATCACCCGCCAGGGGATCGTCCGCGCCCCGCGCAAACGGCCAATGGCGAACGCGAGGAAGGTGAAGGCGACGAGGCCGACGAGCGACTGGGCGCGCTGGGCGAGCGTTCCGGATTCGACGACGGGTGGCGGCGTCGGCGCGGTCGTCTGAGCGGCGACATCCGACGAGAGTGCGAAGAGGATGACGGCGACGACGATCGGGCAGAGAAGACGGGTCAATCGCATAGAGATGTCGCGGCGAAGGGTACAACCGCGAGCGGATCGTTCAAAACCTCCGCGCGTGTGGCGACACCCGACGCGGACGAATACCATCCCTCGCATGGGCACGGCCACTCTCTCGGATTTTCTCCAGCTTCTCGACCGCGAGGGCGAGCTGGCGCGCGTGAAGACGCGCGTCAGCCCCGTCCTCGAGATCGCCGAGGTCTGCGACCGCGTCTGCAAGACCCCCGCGCCGCACGGGCATAAGGAACGGGATCGGAACCCGGCCGCGGCGCTGGGGGGCAAGGCACTGCTGTTCGAGAACGTCGAAGGCCAGGGGGGGTCCGACATCCCCGTCGCCATCAACACGTTCGGCAGCTATTGGCGGATGAACCAGGCACTGGGCAGCGAATCGCTCGACGCGCTGGCCGACCGCGTGCAGCAGCTCGTCAAGCCGGAGATCCCGACGACGCTGCTCGAGAAGATGAAGCGGCTCCCCGACCTGATCAAGATGGCGTCGTTCCCGCCGAAGGTGGTGCGATCGGGTATTTGCCAGGAGATCGTGCTCGAAGGGGACAAGGCGGACCTCACCAAGCTCCCGATCATCCAGTGCTGGCCTTTGGACGGAGATTTGACGAGCGGTCAGGTCTTCAACCCCGCCGATGCCGCACAATTTCTCAACGATCTCAAAACCGGGACGGGGACGGTTATCACTCCGTCGGATTCGAAAACCGGGACGGGGACGGTTTCTTCTCCGTCTCAGCGCGGTCGCTACATCACCCTCGGCGGCATCCACACGCGGAACCCCAACACCGGCGAGCGGAACATCGGCATGTACCGCGTGCAGCAGTTTGGCCCGCGCCTGGCCGCGATGCACTGGCACATGCACCACGACGGCGCACGCCACTTCCGCATGTGGCAGCGCAAGGGCGAACGCATGCCCCTCGCCATCGCCCTCGGCGGCGAGTCCGTCCTCCCCTTCGCCGCCACCGCCCCGCTCCCGCCGGGCGTCGAAGAGCATCTCTTCGCCGGCTTCCTCAACGGCAGCGGCATCGAGCTCGTGCAGTGCAAGACGATCGACATGCAGGTCCCCGCCAACAGCGAGATCGTCATCGAGGGCTATGTCGACCCCACCCAAAAACTCCTCGAAGGCCCCTTCGGCGACCACACCGGCTTCTATTCCCTCGCCGACTGGTACCCCGCCTTCCACGTCACCGCCATCACGATGCGCAAGAACGCGATCTACCCGACCACGATCGTCGGCAAGCCCCCCATGGAAGACTATTTTCTCGGCAAGGGTACCGAGCGCGTCTTTCTGCCGCTCTTGAAGATGCTGATTCCCGATATCGTCGACTACTCCCTTCCCATCTCCGGCGTGTTCCACAACTGCGCGTTCGTGAAGATCAGGAAGGAATACCCGTTCCAGGCGCGGCGCGTGATGCACAGCATCTGGGGCGCGGGGCAGATGGCGTTCACCAAGTTCATCGTGATCGTCGACGAGCACGTGAACGTCCACGACGAGCAGGACGTCCTCTTCCACCTGTTCAGCAACTGCGACCCCGCGCGCGACACCGAGATCGTCCACGGCCCCGTCGACATCCTCGACCACGCGTCGCCGGACCTGGGCGCCGGCAGCAAGATGGGCTTCGACGCGACGGTGAAACTGCCGGCGGAGGGTAAAGTGCGGACGTGGCCGAAGGAGTTGGAAATGGATCAGAAAACCAAGGATTTCGTGGCCCGGCGGTGGAAGGAGTACGGGGTCTGATGTCCCAGGACACGTACCAACTGGACGTGGCGCGTCACGGTGGAGCGCACGTTGACCGATACACGAAGAATGGGAAGAACGTCGGCCGACATCGACTCGACAAGACCCCGATCAAGCACAAGGGCAGATTCCCGCCAACCGTTCCCAACTCCGACTATGCGAAGTTTGATGAGGCTGCCCGAGGGCAACGTTAGCAACAACCCTGAGCGTCGATGCTATAATCCCAAGAGGTAGCAGTTGAAGGCAGTACATATGACGGCAACAAGGAGACAGAACGGGCGGCGGCGCTTGTCATACCGCTCGGTCCCGGGCTCGAACATTCCCAAGGTGGTCCCTCCGCGGACTGTCGTCATCCTCACCTCCATCGACGCCGAGTCGACGCCGGACTGGAAAGACGACCGCGGTCGCATCTTCCGTATCGGCTACTACAACCGAAACGACAGCCTCGATTGCATCTGGCTCGTCAACGACGACGGCGTATACGAGCAGACGACAGACCGCGCGTCTCTACTGAAGCATTTCGTGATCCTCAAGCTGTCGAACGAGCGTGATCTTTACGGCAAGGATCGTCCGCCACTCAAGCCGCGCAGAAGGAAGGCGGCACCGGCGTTCTCCATCCCCGAGATACTTGCGGAATAGCCGATCCAAGGCGGTTCGCTCGCGCTATACCGCGCATGAACCACGAAGACACCAACCTGCACAGTCGATGGGAAACGCTCTTCCGCGGCCTCGGCACACCCGCGACGCGGCACCACGAGTTCGAGCAACTCGTGCGCCATTACCGCGAGCCCCATCGCGCGTACCACGACCTGCACCACATCGCCGAGTGCCTGCGCGAGTTCGACGGTGTCCGCCATCTCGCTCCCGACCCTGACGCGATCGAGGCGGCCATCTGGTTTCACGACGTGATCTATGACCCGCGCGGCAGCGACAACGAAGGCAAGTCCTCGGCGTTCTCGGACGCGTCACTGGCGCGGCTGGGGTCGAGCGAGCCGTTCCGCGCCGAAGTGCGGCGGCTCATCCTCCTCACGCGCCACAGCCTGCCGCCCACCGACCTGTCGGGGCAGTTGATGGTGGACACCGACCTGTCGTCGCTCGGCGCGCCGGCGGACGTGTTCGACCAGAACGGCCGCAACATCCGCAAGGAGTTCGCGCACGTGGATGCTGCGACGTATCGAACGTCGCGCGCCGAGATCCTGCGGAAGTTCGAGGCCCGGCCGCGGATTTACTTCACGGAGGTGTTCTTCAACCGGTTCGAGTCGGCCGCGCGGGCGAACCTTCGCCGCGCGATCGACACACTGGAAGACTGACGGCGCGCCTATGGTCCGCATCCGCGAGATCACCGACCCCGACTTGCGCGAGCGGATTCGCGGCGCCCTCGCCGACCGTCGCGGCTGCTCAGCCGCAGCGATCCCCGACTGGTTCGAGCTCGACGACGCCGACTTCGTCGACCTGCTCAACGACCTCCAAGGCTCGGAAGACGACGACTTGCCCCCCGACCCGCGCATGTAATACGGATCAAACTTGCTTTGCGTGCGAGCCCTGTCATCCCAAGAGCGTATCTGAGAAGGTCGTGGCT
>JBAUGM010000229.1:0-8230 GCA_049679725.1 Tepidisphaeraceae bacterium | reverse complement strand
GTCATCGGTCGGAACGGCTCAGGCCGTCGCGACGGCGCCGACCGGCGCGGCGGTGCCGCGCGCGTCGGGGTGACCCTCGGCGGTGTCCGAGGCGTCGCCGAACATGTTGTCCTCGAGGTGGTACCCGCGTTCGCCGTGCACGCTGATGTCCAGACCTTCCATCTCTTCCTTCGCCGTGACGCGCAGCCCCATCGTCTTGTGGATGATGATGGCGATCACGTAGGTGGCGACGAAGGCGAAGATCGCCGTCGCGCCCAGGCCGACGGCCTGCTTCACGAACTGAGCGCCGCCGCCCTCGACCGGGCGGAAGGCGAAGATGCCGACGAGCAGCGCGCCCAGCGCCCCGCCGACGCCGTGGACGCCCACGGCGTCGAGCGAGTCGTCGAACTTGAAGACGTTCTTGAGACGGCAACCGCCGTAGCAGACGACGCCACCGATACCGCCGATGACGAGAGCGGCGCCGGGGCTGACGTGGCCCGCGCACGGGGTGATCACCACCAGGCCGGCGACCATGCCGCTGGCGAAGCCAAGGATCGTCGGCTTGCCCTGGTGCAGCCATTCCAGCAGCATCCAGGCGGTGGCTGCGGCGGCGGCGGCAACCTGCGTGTTCGTGAAGGCCAGGGCGCTGATGCCCATGAAGTTGCCCAACTCGCTGCCCGGGATGGCGATCGTCGAGCCGGCGTTGAAGCCGAACCAGCCGAACCACAGGAGGCCGGCGCCGATGAGCGTCAGGCCGAGCGAGTGGGGCGGCATTGGGACCTTCCCGTAGCCCAGGCGCGGGCCGATCACCATCGTCATCGCGAGGGCGCTGACGCCCGCCAGCACGTGAACGACGGTTCCGCCGGCGAAATCGAGCACGCCGTAGGTCCAGAGCGATCCCTGCACGTTCCACACGTTGTAGGCGACCGGGCAGTAGACGATCGTCGACCAGAGCAGCATGAAGATCACGAACGGCCCGAACTTCACGCGCTCGGCGACGGCGCCGACGATCAGCGCGGGCGTGATGATGGCGAACTTGCCCTGGAACATGACGAACGCCAGCTCCGGCACGCCCGTGGGGATCGCGCCGGTGGCGTCACCCGAAGTGAGGAGGCGATACATCTGCTCGGGGCCGCTGAAGGCGCGGAGGAGGATCAGACCGGGGTCGAACCCGAGGATGTTCCAGCCGGCGATGCTCAGGACCGGCGCGTTGGCGGGGAAGGCCATCGCGTAGCCGATGATGACCCAGTGCAGCCCGATCACGCCGATGGCGACCATGCAGCAGAGGAACATGTTGAGCACGTTCTTCGCCCGGACCATGCCGCCGTAGAACAGCGCGAGGCCGGGGACCATCAGCAGCACGAGTGCGGAGCTAACGAGCATCCAGGCGGTGAGTCCGTTATCGATGGTGGGAGCGGGCGTCGGCGAGGCCGCTTCAGCGGCCGGGGTCGCGAGGGCGGGGACCGCGTCCTGCCCCATCGCGATCAACGGCAGCGCGAGCAGGGCGAACAAACACGCGGCGGGAAAAAACCGACGGGGGCGGGAACTTTCCAGTGGAAGCATAGAACCTCTTTTGCGCCTCCAGAAGCGCGGTTCGAGAGCGTTCGCGGGCGGGGAATCCACCGCCGCCCGACACCGGTCGTCAATCACACGTTGCGCGCGGAGCGACAAGGACGGGCCGGACGAATCCGGACGAAGATGGCGCTCGAAATCGTCGCGGGCCCATGCGGATCGCGCGGGATCGACGGAGGAGGGCTAGGGCAAAGCCAGTGCCAGTTCGTCGCGCGCTGCCGCAAAACGATGCAACCCCCCGGCAATCCCGGCGTTCCTTACCGGACCGCGCACATCGGCCGGGCGCGCGCCACCCGATGCGCGTGCTTAGAAAGCGCGCGACGGCACCGCGAAGCGATTCACGGTGCTCGGAAACTGCCCGATTGGCGCGTTGGTTGGCGCTCCGAAATGAAAGTGCATGAGCTCACCACGGAGCTCACGGAGAACACTTCGTGTGCTCCCTGGTGAGTTTGGTCAGGCGTGGCTATCGAGGCGCGTCGAACTGCTTCAACCGGATATCCCGGAACTCGACCTTCATCGGCGGGCCCTGGTGGAGCTGGAGCGCGAGGAGGCCGGATTTGGAGCTGTTCTTCGGGTCATTGTCGGTCGCCTCGACGGTCTGGTAGCCGTTGAGGAAGTGCTTGATCGTGTTCCCGCGAGCGATGATGACGTAGTCGTTCCAGTCGCCCTTGCGATACGTCGCCGCCAGGGCGGCGTTGTCGGCGAGCTTGCCGACAGACGTGGACTTGCCGTTCTCGTCGATCGTGACCTTGTCGCCGACGTAGCAGAGATAGCGGCTCTTTTCGGGGTAGCCGCGGGTCTTCTCGCCTTGCTCGTGGTAGAGGAACGCGTCTTTGCCCGCGAGATCGGCGATCTCGGCCTGGTAGCCGCTGACGCGCCAGGTGTTGGCCGGGTCGGTCGGGTTCTCCATGATCGCGCTGCGGTACTGCACGCCGGAGTTCCCGCCGGTGATGCGGTAGCTGAGGCGCAGCTCGAAATCCTTCACCTCCCCGCCCGCGTTTCCCCCGCGGTAGATGAGGAACGTGTTGGTCTTGCTCGTCGCCTGCGGCGTCGTCTGGCCGATGATCGACCCCTCCTCGACGCGCCACAGGCGCTTGTCGCCGTCCCAGTCGGCGAGGTCCTTGCCGATGAGCTTCTTCATGCCGCTGAGTTCCGGCGGGGCGGTGGGAAGCAGGGCGGGCTGTGAGGTGGCCGCCAACTGCGCATCGCCCGCGGTGAGATTGCGCAGCTCGATGTTGCGGTAGAAGATCTCGGCGCCTTCCGATTGAAGCTGAATGCGCCCCTTCGTGAGCGGCGCTGAGCCATCGCCCTCGCGCTTGCGCGAATTCGTGAGGTGGTTGACGATCTGACCGTTCACGAGATGGGTCGCCGTGTCCCCGCGGCAGATCACTTCGATCGTGTTCCACTCGCCGTGCGGCTTCTCGTGGTCGGCGCTGCGGACCACGCGCGTGCCGCCGGGCTCGCCGAGCGCGCCCTTCGGGTCGAACGTCGCCCAAGTGGGCGCAAGGGTGAACGATCCGTTCGCCTGGAGCGACCAGTAGTCGCCGCAGTCGCCTTCCTGGATCTGGCACTCGTGGCTGCGCGTCCAGTGGTTGCCGTGGGTGCCGTATTCGCCGAATGCGTGGTAGCAGATGCCGCTGTCGCGCTTCT
The DNA here is from genome assembly GCA_049679725.1 of Tepidisphaeraceae bacterium. Classification (GTDB taxonomy): domain Bacteria; phylum Planctomycetota; class Phycisphaerae; order Tepidisphaerales; family Tepidisphaeraceae; genus DASYWJ01. The sequence continues at coordinate 5,029 of JBAUGM010000229.1, read as the reverse complement.
TATCGTGTCGCGGCGGCCAGCGCTTCTCGCCCCACTTGAACTCGAGGCGCAGGTGGTAGTTCTCGTAGTCCTGCGTGGTCGAGATCACGCCGAACGTCTCGCCGCTGATGCGGAGCTGGCCGTCGTCGGTCACGGTGTAGACCTTGCTCGGGTCCTTGTTGACGCCGATCGGCTCGGCTTGCCCCTGCGGCTTGCTGAGGTACGTCTCCCAGCCGGTGAGGTCCTTGCCGTTGAACAGTTTCGTCCAGCCGTCCTGGGCGCGGGATGCGTTGGCGACGATGAGGACGAACAGCGCCAAAGCGCCCAGCCGCAATCGATTGTGCATGGTCATCTCCTTCGCGAGCCGGCACAGCATAGCGACCGCCCGGTTCGTTCGCTTGGAAATCGCACCGGCGGACCTAGAATGAGGTCGGTCGTCCCGTTGAGCAGAGACGAGCAAGCCTTCGAGAGAGGTAGCAGTGGACGGCCTGACAATTCGCATCGAGGGAAACATCAATGATCGACTTTCGTCGATGCGGTACTTGATCGAGAGCCTGCGTCCGCTAAGCGGGTCGGCGCAGGGCAGCCGGATGACGTTGGATCTGCTCAAGCTCCGATATCTTGGTCCGGACGGTGTCGCGATGATCGCAGGTGCGGTCATCGAGGCCCGGCATCGCGGGATCGACGTGAACGTCCTCGTCGGAAATGAGCCGCAGGCTCTCGTCGCGTTTGTGGAGTTTTCAGGCTTCAATCATTTGGTCTTGAACGCGCCGCCGCCCGACCCGCGTCATCCGGAAAACGTCACCGTGCCACTACGGCGTTTTGATCAGTCGCGCCATGGTGATCCCGAGCCCGTGATTTAACTGATATCGCGTTTCGAGCCGGTGTCCGAGGACTTGCGGTTGTCGCTGGAAGTTTCGATGAACGAATGCATTCAGAACATCGAAGATCACGCCCATTCGGCAATCGGCGGGCTCGGGTGTGCGCGCTACATGAAGGGTAGCCGCGAGGTGCGCGTGGCGCTGCTTGACTGGGGCGATGGAATCCTAAAGCGGTTGCGCGTACGGTACCCCGATACCCGCGATGAGGTTCACGCACTGCAGCGGGTGCTTTTCGGCGGATACACGTCGAAGGCACGACCCAACAATCAAGGTCGTGGCATCGATAACCTGCGCTCCGTCACGACCGAAGCGTTTGGTGGCGACCTCTACATCGTGTCCGGACGTGGCGCTGTCGATATTAAGGGCGGTCAGCCCCCGCGCTACGTCTCCTTGCCACACGAGTTTCAGGGCACCGCAGTCTGCTTCACCCTTCCCGTGCATCCGCGCGCCTGACATATTCATGGCAAAGCAGATGGTACATTTTGACGCCAAGAACTACGTTGACCCCGATGGGCTCATCGTCCGCAGCGGGGAACTGCTCGCGCGGGGGGTTCTTGCCGCTCTTCGGCACGGTGACAGCGTCCATGTGAACCTGGCGGGGCTGTGCGGTATTTCCTCCAGCTATTTCAACATGTTCCTGCACACGATTCGGACGGAGCTTGGCGCGGAAGCCTTGGGCCGCGTCCAGATGGAGTTTGTTTCACCGCTACAGCGGCAAGTCTACGTCAGATCGCTAGAGGCAGTGCTCAAAGAAAGTGGCATCGCATTGGCGGACTCATGATCTTGTTTGCCCGAGCCACAAAGGACGCATGCAAATCCGGAATTTCTCGATCATCGCCCACATCGATCACGGCAAGAGCACCCTGTCCGACCGCCTCCTCATGCGCGCCGGCGCGATCACCGAGCGCGAGTTCAAGGAGCAAATCCTCGACGACATGGACCTGGAGCGCGAGCGCGGCATCACCATCAAGGCCAGCGCGGTGACGGTGTTCCATGAACACACCCCCGCGGCCACCCCTGGCGCCAAGCCCGAGAAGTTCATGCTGAACTTCATCGATACGCCCGGCCACGTCGACTTCCACTACGAAGTGCAGAAGGCGCTGCAGGCGTGCGAAGGGGCGATCCTCGTCGTCGACGCGACGCAGGGCGTGCAGGCGCAAACCGTTGCCAACGCATACGCCGCGATCGAGGTGGGGCTCGACATCATCCCGGTCATCAACAAGATCGACTTGCCCGGCGCTCGGCCGATCGAAGTGGCTGAGGAGATCGAGCAGGTGCTCGGCTTCCCGGCTGAGGATGCGATCGAAGTCTCCGCCAAGACCGGGCAGGGCATCGACGAGCTGATCGCGCTGCTGTGCGAGAAACTCCCGCCGCCGCGGGGCAAGCCGCAGCTTCCGCCCCGCGCGCTGATTTTCGATTCGATCTACGACGACTACCGCGGCGTCATCACCTACGTCCGCGTCGTCGACGGCGAACTGAAAAAGGGCACCAAGATCCGCTTCATGGGCAACGGCAAGGAGTACCAGATCTCCGACCTCGGCAAGCTCATGCCGCGCGCCGTCCGCGTCGATCGCATCGGCACCGGCGAGGTCGGTTTCATCGTCGCCGCCATCAAAGACCTGCACGACGTCCGCATCGGCGACACCGTCACCGATGCCCAGAACCCCGCCTCCGAAGCGCTGCCCGGCTACAAGCCGATCCAGCAGATGGTCTACTGCGACTTCTACCCCGGCGGGAAAACGCAGTACGACGAGCTGCGCGACGCGATGGACCGCCTCCAGCTCAACGATTCCAGCTTTACGTTCCAGCCCGAATCGAGCGATGCCCTCGGCTTCGGCTTCCGCTGCGGCTTCCTCGGCCTGCTGCACATGGAGATCATCCAGGAGCGGCTGGAGCGCGAGTTCAACATCGAGGTCATCCAGACCGCGCCGACCGTCACGTACGAAGTGCTGCTGACGGACAAAACGACCATCCGCATCGACAGCCCCAGCGAGCTCCCGAACCTGACCCACGTCGAGGAGATCCGCGAGCCGTACATCCTCATGAACCTCATCCTCCCGGCCGACACCGTCGGGGCGATGATGCACCTCTGCGAGGACCGCCGCGGCATCTACAAGAAGACGGAATACATCGGCAAGAGCCGCGTCATCCTCGTCTACGAGATGCCGCTGGCCGAGGTCATCTACGACTTCTACGACCGGCTGAAGAGCTTCACCAAGGGTTACGGCACGATGGACTATGACGTCATCGGCTTCCGCCACGGGGACCTGGTGAAAATGGACATCCTCGTCAACGGCGACCGCGTCGACGCGCTGAGCGTCATCGTCCACCGCGAGCACGCCGAAGCCCGCGGCCGCAAGCTCCTCGTGCGGTTGAAAGAGGAAATCGACCGCCACCTCTTCGAAATCCCCCTCCAAGCCGCCATCGGCGGCAAGGTCATCGCCCGCGAGACGATCAAGTCCGTCGGCAAAAACGTCACCGCCAAGTGCTACGGCGGCGACGTGACGCGCAAGCGCAAGTTGCTGGAGAAGCAGAAGGAAGGCAAGAAGCGCATGAAGCGCGTGGGGAGCGTGGACATCCCGCAGGAGGCGTTCATGGCGATCTTGGAGAGCGGGGATTGAGCAATGGCCGCGGCCAAATCCACCGTGTATGTCGAGACGACGATTCCGAGCTACCTGACGGCTTGGCCCAGTCGCGATTTGTTGATCGCTGGTCACCAGCAGTTGACCAGGGAGTGGTGGCGAGATTCAAGGCTCCGATACGAACTGCTGGTCTCGGACCTCGTTGTTACCGAGATCTCGCGCGGCGATCCGGCGGCCGCCAAGGATCGACTGGATCGGGTGGCTGACCTTCCACAGCTTGCGACAACGCAGGCGGTTCGCGAGCTCGCGGAGGATTACATTGGGCTGCTGGGCCTGCCCCCCGACGCGTACGCCGATGCCGTTCACATTGCCTTGAGCGTCCTGAACGGCATCGATTATCTGCTCACGTGGAACTGCCGCCACCTGGCCAACGCGCAGGTGATGCGTACGATTACGCGCGAGAATGCGGCGCGCGGATTGCCGGTTCCGCTGATCGTGACGCCTGAAGAACTGCTGCAGATGGAGGCCCCGCAATGAACCAGGATCCAATCGTTGCCGAAGTGAGAGCTGCTCGCGCCGCGCTGATGAAGGAGTGCGACTACGACCTCGATCGCCTCCTCCATCTCATGCAGCAGTATCAGAAAGAGCACCCCGATCGACTTATCACCAAGGAACAACTGGATGCCCGCCGATTGCCATCACTTGCGCCTTAAGAACAGAAGGCACAGCGCTACTTGTGGGCCTCAACTGCCGCGCTAGTCGTTGAAGATGGGGATGTCGAGCGCGTCTGCTGCCACGGCGCCGACTACGACGAAGACGAGCAGCCCAATCGTAAACACCAAACCCGAGATGTTGATGAGCAGGTTGAGCCACGCGTACCACGACCTGGGTCGTCGGCGAAGATACAGAATGGAAACGAGCGCCGTGAGGATGGCCAGCACCCAGCACGCGAGGATGATGCCGGGTGCGAAGATCGGAAGCATGCGGGCGCTCCCGCGAATCGCGCGCGGGAGCACGTGCACCAGGAGTGCGCACCAGCAGAGCGCTCCCGGAAGGCAAAGGACCGCTGCCACGACAGGATGAGCCGGCGCGCCCCGCTGCGCGGGACTGCTGGCGTACTCGATCGGGGCAATTCCTTGAAACGCCGGTTCGCTGGACATGCTGAGAGGATATCGACCAACGAACCGACGGGCTTCGCTTCCGGTGGAAAGTTCGCAAAATGTTAGGTATAATCCCGGAGAGGCCTTCGGGAGGTTTCAATGAACGGACAATCGGCTCGCGAGAGGTTGTTCAACGCCGTCGCCGCCGCGGCGCCTTCGTGTGCGGGAATGTTCGCGAATGTGCGGGAAGGTGCGGCCAACCCACGAAGTGAGGAAACGAACCCAATCGCAAGTCCAGCCGAGACGTCGCCGTCATCAGCGCCCGTCAAGACGGTGGGCACGATGCCAGCGGGGCCCATCGGCGGCTCCCGCGAACGTGCGGAAATGTGCGGCAATGTGCGGGAACGTGCGGCGAAAACGCGAAGTGATGAAACGAACCCAGTCGCGCGCCAAGCGACCCCGCTCGCCCCGCGGCAGGTGGCGGCGG
>JBAUGM010000228.1:0-4788 GCA_049679725.1 Tepidisphaeraceae bacterium | reverse complement strand
GGCTCAGACACCGGCGTGTGGGAGGTTGTTGACGTGCGTTAACCTCCGTTGACCTGTGTTGACCAAATGTGCCGGAATGTGCCATCGACGCCATCGACGCAGAAATGACAAAACGAACCCAATTTCGAGTTTTCGATCATTAACCAAGCATGTTCAACCACTTACAGGAATGCGCGGCGCACGCTTGAATCCGACAGGGGATCCGGGGTGTTCCATCCGCCCGTCGATTCGCATCGTACTGACAGGCGCCCCGCCTTCCGTTGTCGGCGGGGTCGTTCGGCGCTACAGTTTCGCGAGCGTTTTACACAACCTGAGGGCCCTCGCAATGCGCATCGTTTCGATCGTCGCGGTTTTGATCGGGTTGCCCCTCGCCCTGATGTCGTGCAACCGGGGCGCGGACGCCGTCGCCGCTCAGCCCACAACGAACCCCGCCGCGAAGTCCTCGGCGGAAGGAAGAACTCCCATGGTCTACGTTCGCGTCATCGACTTAGGCGGCAAGCTCTCCGAGCCCGTCGTCATGCCCAAAGTCGTTCGCACCGAAGCGGAATGGAAGCAGCGCCTCACCCCCGAGCAATTCCGCATCACCCGAACTTCCGGCACCGAAGCCGCCTTCTGCGGCGGGTTGCTGAAGAACAAGGAAGCCGGCCTGTACCTGTGCATCGGGTGCGACCTGCCGCTGTTCCGATCCGATGCGAAGTTCGAATCGGGCACGGGCTGGCCGAGCTTCTTCCAGCCGGTCGCATCGGAAAACGTGCGCGAGAAGCCCGACTTCGCTCACGGCATGGTCCGCACGGAAACCGTGTGCGCGCGCTGCGACTCGCACCTCGGCCACCTCTTCGACGACGGCCCGCGCCCGACGGGGTTGCGCTTCTGCATGAACTCCGAGTCGCTGAAGTTCGTGAAGAACGAGGACCTCAAGAGCGTGGGTGAAACCGTGGCGCAGACGAAGACGGCCCAGCTCGTGATCGCCGGCGGATGCTTCTGGTGCGTGGAAGCGGTGTTCGAAGAGATCGACGGCGTCCACGACGTGATCAGCGGCTACGCCGGCGGCGACAAGGCGAGCGCCAACTACCAGGCCGTCTCCAGCGGCAGCACCAGGCACGCCGAGGCCGTCAAGATCATCTACGATCCCGCCCGCGTGACGCCCGAGCAGATTCTGAAGGTCCACTTCGCCACCCACGACCCGACCACCAAGGACCGCCAGGGCAACGACGTCGGCCCGCAGTACCGCTCGACGATCTTCTACGCGAATGATCAGGAGAAGCAGTTGGCCGAGGCTTTTCTCGCGGACGTCAGCGATTCGAAGGCGTTCAAGAGCCCGATCGTCACGACGCTCGAGCCGCTGACGGCGTTTTACCCCGCCGAGAGCTATCACCAGAATTACGTCTGCCGCAACCCGGCCGCGGGATACGTGCGATCCGTCGCGCTGCCGAAGGTGGAGAAGGTGCGGAGCAAGTTCAAGGAGATGCTGAAGGCACAGAGTCCGATTCCGAAAGAGTAATCGAGACGCATCACGAGGTTGGCGTCCGTCTCACTCTCACGCACTCGGGCGGCGCGCACCCTACGGCCAAGGCGACCTGAGGGATCTCGGGATCGCAAGTCGCTCTCGACCCCGAGATCCCTCGGGTCGTAAAACTCCCCTCGGGATGACGTGCGTCGGACACGTACGCCGCGGAGACGGTCGCGAAGAAGTGGTCCGGCGGTTGCTCTCTCAGCGATGGATTGAAGCGGAGGCCGAAATCGCGACGATATATCGGACAATGGGTAGACCTGATCACGTGCGCCCTCCGGTTTCACTGGCGCCTGCGCCGGACCGTCGGCGGGATTCGCGCAAACCGATCCAGAGCAAGGCGACGCTCACCGTCCTCGACGCCGCCGGCGCGCCGGCGGGCGTCCACGACATCCTCACGCGCGACCTCTCGTTCAGCGGCGTCTCGTTCCTGCTGCGCGAGTCGCTGGCGGTCGGACAGATGTGCCGCATCGAAGTGCCGGGGGCGGGGAATCGCTCGGTCAGGCACAGTTGTGAGGTCGTTCGCTCCCGCCCCGTGAGCAACGGCCGCTACGAGATGGCCGTGCAGTTCCGCCAGAAGCTGTAAGCCGACTTCCTTCCCAACGCCTCCGACGCTCGATCGTTAAGAGTTCGTTAGCCTCCTCACGCGCGCGGCCCTGCGCGGCCGTTCAACCGGCATTTTTATCGGACTTTTCAGGGAAAAGCGCATCCGGTGCGAACCTTTGGGGCTCGGGCGGCATATCGACTAGTGGGCAGGGTTGACACGTCGCGTTGGATCGACGCGCAACGAGAGTAGTCAGTCATATCAGCCGTAGGAGTTGCACACATGTCGGTGCGATATTTCGAATCGTATGACGTGGGGCACGTCAGCCGGACGCTGGAGAACCTCCACGATGATGTCGTGCGGTTCAAAGGCAGGATCGAGGTCACGCGCAACGGCAGCGCCGATGCGTGCGTCCTGATCAGCAAGGCGGAGCTCGATAGCCTCGAGCGCGCGCTGGCGATCCTGTCGGACACCGAAGGCGTGAAGGCGATGAGCGGTCAGATCGCCCATCTCGCCGCGTTCGTCGAAGCGGGCGTGTAGTTCGCTTTCCGCTTGCGGCTTCGCGGATCGACACGCGTTCGTCCGCGAAGCCGCAAGCGGAAGACGCGCCGGCGCGCATCACCCCCCTTCCGGACCCGATGCGCGTTTGTTCTTCGACGACGCCCCCGCCACGCTGCTCAGCACCTGATCGATCCGCTGCTGCGCCTCGGGCGGTTGTGACGGGCGCATCGACTTCAGCACCGGCGCCACCACCGAGCCCATCTCCGTCAACTCGTTCACCGCCCGCTCGCGCTCCTTCCAGTCTTCGGCGTTCAGGCGAGCCACCGTCTCCTTGATCTTGTCCACGATCCCCGACGACGGCTGCGGCTCGGGCTGGTCGTACTCCTCAACCAGCGCCACCGGCACCGCGAGCACCAAGCCGCTCTTGAGCGTGCACTGGAGCAACCCGTCTTGAAGCTGCCCGCTGACGATCGACTGGTCCCACAGCGTGACCTGCACGTCGAGCCCCGCATCGGATGCGTGCGCGAGTTTGCGGATCTGCGTCGCATCGATCGTGAGCGTGTCGAACGCGGTGTCGAGCTTGAGTTGGCCGGTGAGCGAGCCGACCAGCTCGTCGTCGTTGACGAGCTTGAGCGTTGGCATCGTGTCGTCGACCTCCGGCTGCTCGGGGACGAACTGCATCCGGTTGATGCCGCTGGCGGGGAACTTCACGACCTGCTCGCCCCCCCCTCCGCCCGCCCCCCCGGCGCCGGCGAGCTTCATCTCGAACTGCGGCGCGTTGACGAGCCCCGCGAAGTGGCTGCCGTCGCTGAGCAGCATCTCGTGCACGCCGTGCTCGTCGGACTGGAACACGATCGCCGCGAGCGTCTTGGGGTCGACGCTGAGCGGCCCGTAGCGCGTGACGACGTTGAACGGCTGCTCCGGCATCGCGACGGCGACGCGATCGCCGCTGCGCATCATCACGAACGGCTTGTCGAACTTCCATTCCTCCGGCTCGCCCGCGCGCCGACGATATCCGGCGCGCGTCACCTGGCTGAGCGGGACCTGCGTGACCTGCCCGCTCGTCAGTTCCATCGCGAGCGTGTCCTTCGCCAGCTTCCCGCCGAAGATCTCGCCGTCGACGGTGACGAGCAGTTGCCGCGGGCGGAAGTCGCCGACGTTCATCAGCGCGATCACGCGCTCCACGGGCAGCTCGACGTTGCCGTAGAACGTTTCGAGCTTGTACGACGGCTCCTTGAGCGTCCCCTTCATCTGGTCGCCGCCGCGGAGCTCGATGACGTCGAACAAATCGCCGCGGAGCAGCTCGCGGTCGCCGATCCAGCTTTGGCCGGTGACGAAGTTGACTATTGTTTTGCGCAGCTCGGGCGGGATCGCCTTGAGCAGTTGGTTTTCCTTGAGCCCGTTGACCCACTCCACGCCCGCCGCGCTCGATGCCGCCGTCGCGTGCAGGTGCATGATGGCGATCTCCTGCCCGGCCGGCACGGGGACCTGGAGCGTCGCGGTGACGACGTTGTTCCCGTTCTGCCAGTTGATCGTCGGCGCCACCTTCGCCCCCTTGCCCGCGAACACCTCGATGGCCGTGCGGTTGTTCCCGTGCGTCTGCGCGACCCACGCCAGGTTCTGCCCCTTGCGCTTGGGGTCCGCCACCATCTCCGCGTTCTGCACACCGAAGTTGATGTTCGAGGTGATCGTGAGGTTCAGCTGCTGCTCGGCGCCCTGCGGGTTCTTGACCACGTCGATGTAGCGGATCGTCCCCTCCTCGCGCATCGGAAGGATGCGGCGAGTGACGGTGAAGTTCTGCGCCTGCATGTTCTCGAAGAGGACCTCGCCGGTCTTCTCGTCGACGCGCGCCTGGTTGTTGCGCGTGTTCGGCTGGTTGCCGTTGATCTGGAGCATCGCGCCCTGGCTGTAGACGGGGCTGTTGCCCTGCTGCTGCAACCAGCCGCCCTGGTAGATGAACCACTGGTTGCCCGCGCTGTCGTTAACGGAGTAAGGCAGGTTGACCATGCCGCCCGCTCCGACCGCGCCTCCGCCGGGCGCAATGCGGCGGAAGTTCTGCGCCGATGCGATGCTCGCCATCGCGATGACCACACCCAAAACGACGACGGCGACCGACGATGTCCGCTTCATGTTGAGACTCCTCGCGACCGTTGGACGCGCGGGGGGACGGAAAGTTCGACGAACGATCGGGCGCTGACTGACTCGCTCGCCCGTTTAGCGGCCTCGCTTGCGA
>JBAUGM010000227.1:0-2317 GCA_049679725.1 Tepidisphaeraceae bacterium | reverse complement strand
TCGTGGCACGGGTTTTCAACCCGTGTTCTTGCATTGAAAGCACGGGTTGTAAACCCGTGCCACGAAAAGCACAAACTCTCAGGATGACGGAACGCGCGATTCAAGCCTGATGCGTATTGTCCTGGGCACGAAACAACCCCGGCTCGGACGGAGCCTCGCCCGCCCGATGGGCTATTTGCCTTTCAGCCGCTTGCCCACTCGCTTCAACTTCGCAATCCATCGCTGGGGATCGGTGATTTTCTGCACGAGCGTGACGGGCGGGTTGGGGAACGCTTCGGTCTGGCGCGTCTGGCTGCCGTGGAACTCGAAGACGACGTAGCGGGCGCGCGTGTCGCCGGGGTTGTGGATGCCGTGCGGCTGACCCGCGGCGTGATAGATCGTGCCGCCCGCGCCGATGCGCTGGCCGAGCGTTTTGACTTCGCCTTCGAGCACGACAATGGCGACGTCGTACGCGTCCGCGTGCGGGGCGTAGCCCGCGCCGGGATCGAGGACCGATGCATGCGCGTGCAGCTTGCGCAGGCAACCGGTCGGACCGTCGAACAGTTTCTTCGTGCGAACGCTCGCGGCGCTCGCCGGGTCGCTCGCTTCAGCGAGCGACTCGAGCGCGTTGAAGTGCCCGAACGCGAGCGCCGGGCCTTTGGTCGCACTCCGCTCGGCGTCCCACTTGAACATGAGGTAGTTGGCGGGCGCGCGGCTCGTCGTCCGGAGCGAGTGCGGGAAGTGCGCGGGGTAGTAGACGAACTCCCCGGGCTTCAGCGGGAAGCGCTCGTCGCCGTGCGGGCCCTTCACCTGTGGCAGGATCAGGTCGGCTTCGCCCGCGAGCATGAGGAGGATCTCTTCCTCGCGGTGCGTGTGCGGCGGGTGCGGCATCTGGTTCTGCCGCAGCGCCGAGACGTGCACCTCCATCTCGCGGATGTCCGATGTCGCGCCGCTGAACATCGGATAGAACGTGAACCCCGACGCTTCGTCGGCCGCCAGCGGGAGCGCGAGCGGGCAGACCTGGTCGGTGATGCGCGACTTTTTCCCCTTCGACGACGGCGCGGGTGCGGGAACCATGCGATTGACTCCGCCGGAACTGTCGCTGCCTCGGATCATGATGCACGCGGGCCTGGGATTGTCGCGGTACCGGAACGGCCAATCGAGACAATTCGGGTCCGGCATGCGGATCGGCGTCGCCGGCGTCGCGTACTGAAGCAGCAGCGCTCGGCGTATCCGCCCGCTCTTGTTGTCCGAATGGTGCCATGCCTGCCCGTGGAAGAACAGGGCTTCGCCCTCGCGCACGGGCGGCCGGACGAGCGCGGCGCGGGGTTCGCGCTGCTTCGCCCATTCGATCACGTTCTGGGCCGTCGCCTCACGGCGCTTCCGCCCGGCCCGTTGGCGAACCTCCTGCACCGTCGCGCCGAACCGGTGCGAGTACGAGACGAACTGCAACGCCGAATCCGCGCTGACGTTCTCCAACCCGATCCAGACCGAGAGCGTCTTGCCGATCGGGCCGGAGGTTTCGATGTCCGAGTGCCACGGGTGATCCGCGCCCGGCCGCTGCGTGAGGATGCAGGCGCCGAAGAGTAAGACGTCTTCGCCGAGCATCTCCTCGACGACGGACATGAGGGAGGGATGCGTGGCGACCTCGAAGTATGCGCGCGACGTCACCGCCTGCCCCTTCGGCCAATCCATCGGCGCCCGCCGGCGCGGGTCGGACAGCACCGCCAGGAACCGCCGGCACTGCTCCGCCGAGAGCACGGGCATGGGCCCGGCGAATCCCTGCTCGATCAACTGATGGCAAATCTCGCTGGGCACGAAAGGTCGTCTCCGTGAAAGGCGTGGGCGCACCGTCGGCCCGCTATTTCACTTCATCGGCCATTCGCGGAACGCAATCCAGCGATATCCGTTATTCAGACGTGCCCGCGCCGCTCAGAGGGGGCGCCGTGTCCTGCATGCCCGCAAGGGCGGCGGGCGAGAGAGGGCGATATCATTCTCATGTTCTTGAGAACATCGGAATAGCAACGAGGCCCAACGCCGATCAGCCGCCGCCGCCTGTCTCGCGCCGCATCGGCGCGAAGCGCCTCGCGTCCTGCATGCCCGCAAGAGCGCGGGTAGCCCGGGGCGAAGATCGTTCTAATGTTCTTGAGAACATTGGAATGGCAGCAGGGCACAACGTGAGGGTCACCCCGCCCGCGAAATGGCTCTAGATCTAGTGTTCTTGAGAATATGAGACTCCGTGATTCTTATGTTCTTGAGAACATGAGAGGCAGAAGACTACCGAGGGCGCCGGGGCGCGGGCGATGGAGCGCGGGGGGGCAGGGCGCGGGCGACGGTG
>JBAUGM010000226.1:0-10117 GCA_049679725.1 Tepidisphaeraceae bacterium | reverse complement strand
GGTCGTGGATCCACCTGATTGTACCGCCTACCCCGCCCCGAGGTTCGTCGCGACCGGGGTGCGGTAGGCCTTCAGCGCGGGCACGAGCCCGGCCAGGACGGCAATCACGATAACGGCTAACAAGTATAGGGCTTCTTCCCTGCCGACGCGGGTCCAGTTGATCCCCTCGCCCACGAGCTCCCGCATGTAGACCGAACCCGCCGCCCCCAGCAGGTGGCCGATCAGGAGCCCGATCACCCCGCCCAGGAGCCCCACTACGCCAGCCTCGATGCAGATCAGCGCCAGGACCTTCGTCTTCGTCGCCCCCAGGGCCCGGAGGATCGCGATCTCCTTCTTCCGGGCCGACACGGAGTTGTAAATGCTGACCAGGATCGACACGCCCGCGACGATCGTCACGAGCAGGGAGATGAGCAGGAGGATGCGGGCGCTGGAGTCGAGGAAGTTGCTGAAGAACTCGCGCATGACCGAGGCCGGGTTGACGGCCATCGCGTCGGGTCCGTTGGTGATCTGGTACATCAGGCTGCTGCCCTGGAACGGGCCGCGCGAGCGGACGAGGATGGCGGAAACCATCCACTTCTCCTTCGGCAGGTCGAGGGTGAAGGTGCCGTCGGGATTGCGCGTGAAGTGCTCGTGCTCGTGGTGGTGGGAAGACTCGTTGGCGTGGTCGTCGTGGGGATGGTCTTCGGGCTTGTGGTCCTGTTTTCCATCTTTGTCGTGGTCGTGGTCGTGAGCGTTGATTGACCCGCCCGCTGAAGCGGGCTCGCCACCTTGGAGAAAGCCTTCCAGGGGTTTGGAGGGCGCGGGCGCGTCGGGCGCCGTAGAGGCTTGCGCCGGCGGGCGGTACTTGGAGATGGCTTCCAGCGCGTCGTCGTGCTCGGCGATGGCGTAGAAGCTCATCAGGGGGATGAACAGGACGCGATCGTTGGCGGTGTGGGTCGGTTTGAGCACGCCGGCGACGGTCCACTGCGTGTCGTGCTCGTCGGGGGTCTGACCCGCGCGCGTGCCGCCGTGCGTCGCTTTGAACTTGTCGCCGACCTTCAGGCCCGTGATCTTCGTGACGTCCGAGCCGATGACGGCCTCGAACTTCTGCGGGTGGAAGACGCGACCCTCCGACAGCTCGTAGCGCCGGCCGGGGCGGTACTCGAACGCGCGTTCGTCGGGGACGCGCGAGCCGTCGTCGGCGACGCCGAACATCGCCGGCGTCGTGGCGACGATGCGCTGATTCTTGTATGTGTCACCCACCGCGAACGGCACGATCGTCCGCACCATCGCGCGGTAATCCTTGCCGCGCAGGGACTCGTACATCGTGTACGGCACCATGCCGGGGCTGCGGTCGATGTGATACGCGGTGTTGAGCACCAACTGTAACGGCGACGCCTTCGGGCCGATCAGCACGTCGTAGCCGTAGTCCGTCTGCCCGAACAGCGTCTGCCCCTCGCGGCGGAGGATCATGATCGCGATCGCCAGGGCCACGCCGAGCACGACCGAGAGCAGCGTCAGCCACGTGGAGAGGCTGCGCTGGCGCATCTGTTTCAGGACCAGTTGGAAAGCGTTCATAAAGCCGTATTCACCGCAGAGGTTTGAACCGCAGATGAACGCAGATGAACGCGGATAAAGAGGATCAGAATCCAGTTTCTTATCTGCGTTCATCCGCGTTCATCTGCGGTTCATCACTCCTGATTCTCTCTGCGCTCTCTGCGCTTTTGCCGGTTCAACCTCTTCCTCAAACGTTCATGATCCTCGTCCCGCTGTCCGAGATCGACGTGGAGGCCCGGTTCAGCTCCGCCAGCGACACCGCGCGCGGCAACTGCCGCGTGATGTGCGGATCGTGGCTGACCAGGAGCAGCGCAGCCGACACCTCGTCACAGAGCTTTCGCACGAGGTCAAGCACCTGCTGCGCGTTCTGCGCATCCAGCGCACCCGTCGGCTCATCCGCGAGCACCAGCTTCGGCCGATTCGCCAGCGCCCGCGCCACCGCGACGCGCTGCTGCTGGCCGACCGACAGCTTTTCCGGCTTGTAGTGCAGCCGCTGCGACAGCCCGACTTCGCTCAACAGGTGCGTCGCCCACGACGTGTCGTGCCGCCGGCCGGTGAAGCTCATGCCCAGCAGCACGTTCTCCAGCGCGGTGAAGCCGGGGAGCAGGTGGTGCGTCTGGAAGATGTACCCGATGTGCCGCCCGCGGAAGACGTCGCGCTCGGCTTCGCTGAGCCCGACGATGTTGACCGCGCCAGGCCCGTACGACCGCGCGTTGGGCGTCGCGTACTGCACCACCGCGTTCGCCGCAGGCGTCGCTTGCGCCTTCGCGGAAGGCGACCCTTCTCCACTGAAGTCGAACACGATCCTTCCACTGTCGGGCGTCAGAATCCCCGCGATCATGTGCAGCAGCGTGGTCTTGCCCGACCCGCTCGTCCCGACCAGCGCGATCTGCTCGGCGTCGGCGAGGTGAAAGTTCTCGATGTCGATCACCGGCACGACGCTGCCGTCGGGCCCGACGTACTGCTTGCGGAGTTGGGAGAGTGTCAGTGCCATGGTGACGTAGCCAAATTGCACGCGGCGCGGGCGCCGGACGCGCGCGTTATCTAACCGACGCATGCGCCAGATGCAACAAGGTTGCAAAACGGCAACAAAGGCGAAAACACCACGGCGATCGCCGCAAGCCTACTCCCCCATCATTTCCGTCAACAGCGGCTGCATCCCCTCCGCCCAAACCGCGTAGCCCTTGGGCGTCAGGTGGAGGGCGTCGTACATGATCTCCGTGGAGATCGTCCCGTCCGGCTGCTGAAACTTGTCCTTCAGGTCCAGGTATCGCACGTTCTTGCCGTCGTCCAGCTTAGCGATCGTGCGGTTGATCGTGTCGATGTCCTTCCGGTGCACGGCCCCGTCTTGCGCGTTCGCCCCGCGCGGGAACACGCCCAGCAGCAGCACCTTGGCCCCCAGCTTCTGCCGGGTGAATTGAACGATCTGCGCGATGGCTCGCGCGACCTCCGCGGGCGGATCGGACATGCTGACGTTGTTGGACCCGATCATCAGGACGACAACCTTCGGGCGGATGTTGTCGTACTCGCCGTTCTGAATTCGCCAGAGGACGAACTGCGTGCGGTCGCCGCTGATGCCGAAGTTGGCGGGGTTGTACTTCGCGTAGCGCTTCTTCCAGGTTTCGTTGTCGTCCCAGGCCTGCGTGATCGAATCACCGACGAAGAGCAGGCCCACGTTGCCCTCCTTCGCGCGGGCGAGGAACTTCTCGTGCAGCGTTTTGAACGGCGGATGCATCGCGCCGTCGCTGCCGAGCCGCGGCGTGGGCACGGTTGCCCCCTGCGCCGCCGGCGTGGCCGCCTTGGGCTTGCCCGGTTCGCCAAGCATCTCACTGAGCAGCGGCTCCATCGCCTCCGCCCAGATCGTGTAGCCGGCGGGCGTCAGGTGGAGGTAGTCGTACATGATCTCCTTGGCGATCGTCCCGTCCGGGTTCTGGAACTTGTCCGTCAGGTCGAGGTATCGCACGCTCTTGCCGTCGTCGAGCTTGCTGATGATCTCGTTGAGGCGCTTGATCCGTCCTCGCCAGCGGGCGCCTTTCTCCGCGTCCGCCCCGCGCGGGAACACGCCGAGCAGCAGGACCTTGGCGCCGGTCTTCGCCTGCACCGTCTTCACGATCTTCGTGACGCCCTGGGCGACTTCGTCGCCTTCATCGGAGTTCGTGTTGTTCGTGCCGATCATCAGGACGACGACCTTCGGCTTGATGCCGTCCAGTTCACCGTTCTCGATGCGCCACAGCACGTGCTGCGTGCGATCGCCGCCGATGCCGAATTTGGCCGCGTTGCGGCCGGCGTAGCGCTCCTTCCAGACCTCCTTGCCGTTGGTGTTCCATCCGTAGGTGATGGAATCGCCCAGGAAGAGCACGTCGACGTTGCCCTCCTTCGCGCGGGCGACGTACTGCTCGTGCAAGTCGACGAAGCGCGTGCTGGGCGTGCGGCCGTCGCGCTCGTACTTGATCGCGGGGACCGTCGGATCCTGCGGCGGGGCCGGCGCCGCGGGCTGCGTCGTGGCAGCGGGCGCGCTCGCTTGCGCGAAGAGGGCCTGAGCGGTCAACAACATGGACAACAGGGACGCCGAAAGAATCCTCATCTGCATTTTCTCCGATTGAAGGTGTGCCAAAGCGTCTGCGCCAACGGCCCGAAATGCAACTCACCCGTTGAAAACCGCGCCACGTCATCCCGAGGGAGCCTTGGCGACCGAGGGATCTCGGGTTCGAGGCGCACCTTCGCACCCGAGATCCTTCGGCTCGTAGAACTCGCCTCAGGATGACGTGGGTTGCAGTTCCCTGCCTCTGTCATGATTCCCGCGCGAAATACTCGGCCTCGAGCTGCTCGAGCTTCTTCGCCAGGGCATCGTACTCGCCCTGCAACTTTTGCCCGCGCTGCGGCTCCTTGAACGAGCCCGCGTCGGCGAAACTCTGCTGGCACTCCGCCAGCGCCAGTTCCGTATCGGCGATCTGTGACTCCAAATCTTCCTTCGAGAGCTTGCCGAACGGGCGAGCGTAGGGATTGTCGCGCTTGTCTGACTTCGATTTCGCCCGCTGCGGCTTCGCGGGCGCGGGCTGCGACTTTTTTGACGGCCCCCTCTTTTCCGCCTTCGCCTCGCGCTCTTTCGCCTCCGCCTTCGCATGCCACGCGCTGTAGTTGCCGTCGAAATCCACGATCCCTGGCGGCTGGAGCACGAGCAAGCGCTTAGCGGTCTTGTCGATGAAGTAGCGGTCGTGGCTGACGTAGATCAGCGTCCCCTCGAACCCGTTCATCGCCCCTTCCAGCGCCTCGGCCGAGGCGATGTCGAGGTGGTTCGTCGGCTCGTCGAGCAGCAGGACGTTGGGCTTATCGAGCAACAATTGCGAGAGACGGACGCGCGCCCGTTCGCCGCCGCTGAGGAGGCCCATCGGTTTGTTGATGTCGTCGCCGCGGAAGAGCATCAGGGCGAGGATGTCGCGGACGTCCTGCTCCTTCGCGTCGCGGTCGGCCCAGGCCTCTTCGAGCACCGTGTTCTCGGGGTCGAATTCGTCGAGCCGCTGATCGTAGTAGCCGATGTTGAGGTTCGCGCCCCACTTGATGTCGCCCGCGTCCGCATCGCGCCGGCCGAGGAGGACTTCCAGCAGCGTCGTCTTGCCCGAGCCGTTGGGGCCGATGATGCCGATGCGCTCGCCACGCTTCACGTGGAACTTGATGTCGCGCCACAGCGGCTTGTTGTCGTACGCCTTGCTGAGCTGCCGCACGTCGAGCACCTGGTCGCCGGCGCGCTGATCGGTGCTGATCGAGAGGTGGATCTTCTTCTGCGTCTCCAACCCCTGGATCATCTTGTCGCTGACCAGCAGCCGGTTCAGCCGCTTCTCGCGGCCCTTCGCTTCCTTCGATCGCTGCCCCGCGCCGAAGCGGCGGATGAACTCCTTCTGCTTCTCGATGTCCGCCTGCTGCTCCTCGAACTGCCGCTGCTGCGTGAGCTCCTGAAGCTCGCGCTGCGCGATGAAGGCGGTGTAGTTGCCCTTGTACGTCGGCAGCTTCTGCTGGTAGAGCCACGCGATCCGCGTCGCGAGACGATCGAGCAGAAAGCGGTCGTGACTGATCAAGACGACGGCGCCGCGGAACTCTTCGAGATATCCCTCCAACCACTCGATCGCGGCCAGGTCCAGGTGGTTCGTCGGCTCATCGAGCAGCAGGATGTCCGGCTCTGCGATGAGGATCCGCGCCAGCGCCAGGCGCGATCGCTGCCCGCCGGAGAGCGTGTCGACGTTCTGCTCCCACGTTTCGCGGCCCAACCCGACGCCGAGGAGCGTCGCCTCCAGCTTGTGGTGCCACACGTACCCCCCGGCGACATCAAAATCATGCTGCACGACCTGGTAGCGGTCGAGCGTCTTCTGCAGCGCATCCCCCGTCTGCTCGGCCATCGCGTGCTCGAGGTCGCGGAGCTTGTGGGCCAGATCGTGCAGTTCGCCGAACGCGAGTTCCGCCTCGTCGAGAACGGTGTTGCTCGGGTCGAACGTCGGGTCCTGCGAGAGATAACCGAGCTTCGCGCCGTCGCGGATCGACGCTTTCCCTGCATCCGGGATGACTTCCCCAGTGAAGAGCTTGAAGAGCGTCGTCTTGCCCGCCCCGTTGGCGCCGATCAGCCCGATGCGCTCGCCGCGGTAGACGTTGAGCGACAGCTTGTCGAACATGACGCGCTTGCCGAAGGTCTTCTCGATGTTGGTGAGGGTGGCGATGGGCATTGGGGCGCGACGTCTTCCTGTGTTGGGCGGGGGATTCTAGCGGGAAGAGGAGTGATGGGCGATGCGTGAGAGGAAGGAATTGCTGCGCAATCCACCGCGGGCTCCCGCCCGCGGCTACAACCTGTCGGACGATCGACGGCCCTCGCACCGTGCGACAGCCTCTAGCCGCCGGCGGGAGCCCGCGGTGCGGTCTGCGCGGGTGACATTCAGGCTGCGTTACCGTTTAATCCCCATCCATGTGCGGCTTCGCCGGTGTCATCGCGTGGGACGACCGCTACCGCGTCTCCCGCGAGACGCTGGGCCGGATGAGCGCATCCATCGCTCACCGCGGCCCCGACGGTGAGGGGTATCACATCAACCACGAGGGCGAGGTTTCTCCAGATCGCCCGCAGGTCGCCCTCGCGTTTCGCCGGCTCGCCATCCTCGATCCGGACCCCCGCAGCAACCAGCCGTTCACGGATGGCCGGCACTGGCTTGTCTTCAACGGCGAAATCTACAACTTCCGCGAGCTGCGGGAGGAGTTGAGGTCACTCGATCCGAGCTACGAATGGCGGACGACGGGGGACACGGAGGTGCTCCTGCGTTCATACGCGGTGTGGGGGGAAAAGTGCGTCGAGCGATTGAACGGCATGTTCGCCTTCACGGTGTGGGACGAGCAAGCGAAAGAGCTGTTCCTCGCGCGCGATCGAATGGGGCAGAAGCCGCTCTACGTCGCGTACATCGACGCCGGCGGCGAGCCGACGTCGCCACAGTCGAAAGTTCCGTGTGAGACGGATTCGCCCACCCCGCCCGTCGCCGTCGCGTTCGCCAGCGAGCTGCCCGCCCTCATGGAGATGCCCGGCCTTGATCGAACGATCGATGAGGGCGGGCTCTTCGACTACCTGCATTTCGGCTACATCACTCGAGCGCAGACGATTTACCGTGGGGTCGGGCAAATGAGCCCGGCTTCGAGCGTCGTCGTGCGAGCCGGATCCGTGACGGAGACGGCGTACTGGAAGCAGCAGGACGCATCGACGACCGCCGATCCCGCATCCGCGACGGAGCAGACGCGCCAACGCGTCCTCGAAGCCGTCCGACGGCAGCTCGTCGCGGACGTGCCGTTGGGCTGCTTTCTTTCGGGTGGAATCGACAGCTCGGTGATCGCGGCGGCCATGACGCGCGTTGCGGGCAGCGCGGGTGACGTTCGGACGTTTTCCATCGGCTTTGACGACCCGCGCTACGACGAGCGCGAGTACGCTCGCCACGTCGCGCAGCACCTCGGCACGCGGCACCACGCTTTCGTCGTACGCCCCGACGCCGCCGCCGACCTCCCGCGGCTCGCCGCCGTCTTCGGCCAGCCGTTTGGCGACTCCTCGGCGCTGCCCACCCATTACCTTGCGCGAGAGACGCGACAGCACGTGAAGGTGGCGCTCAGCGGTGACGGCGGCGACGAGCTGTTCGGCGGCTATGACCGCTACCGCGCCATGTCGGCCGCACGCACGCTGCGCCGCGCGCTGACGCCCCTGCCGTGGAAAGCGCTGGCGCCCGTCTTCCGGCGGTTCCCCGATCGGCACCCCAAATCGCACGCCGCACGCGCGCGGCGCTTCCTGTCGTCCGTCGGCATGTCCGCCGCGCGTCGCTACTCGACATACATGCGCCTCTTCGACGGCGACACGATCCTCGCGCTCCTGCGACCCGACACGCTCCCGGGGCGCTCCTGGGGCCCGACGCATAACGACGCGATCTATTTCTTCTTTGGGCTTCCACACTTTCACTTCTCCGGATACATGCGGGACCGCATCCGCGACGACGTTCGCGCCGCGCTCGCGCTGGATCGCTTGCTCTACCTGCCCGACGATCTACTGACGAAGGTTGACCGCGCTTCCATGCTCCACGCCCTGGAAGTCCGCAGCCCCTTCATGGATCACGAACTCGTGCAGTTCGCAGCTGGCCTGACGACCGACCAACTCCTCAAGGGCGGCCCCAAGCGCATGCTTCGCGAGGCCTTCGCCGCCGACCTGCCCGACTTCGTCTTCAAGCGAAAGAAGATGGGCTTCGCCGTCCCCATCGGCGAGTGGTTCCGCGGCGAGCTTCGCCCCATGCTGCGCGATCACCTCTTCGCTTCGAGCTCCTTCGCGAAGCAGCACTTCAACATGCCGACCGTCGAGCGAATTGTCGACGAGCACGAGCAGGAGCGCGTGGATCACTCGCATAGGCTCTACGCCCTGCTCATGCTCGAGCTATGGTGGCGGCTTCAACGAGGTTGAACCGCGTGCCGGAGCAGCCGAAAAGCCTGAACGAGTCGTGGATGGACGGCTCGTCGCGGCCCGCGTTGGAGTAACAATCAACGGGTCCACCGCTTGAGCAGCCATGGCTCCGTTACATCGAGCAGGATGGCGCCGTCCTCACAGAGACGGCCGCGGATGATCGCCGACTGCTCACCCGATTCGCATCGGACGGAGAAGGACGCCGGGTCGTTGGCGTCGTGCTGTCCGGCGAAGAGACGAAGCGGCTTGCTCCCGATGCGCCGCCGCACCCAGTACTGGCCCCGCACGGTCGTGCCACTGCGGGAGAGGTTGCCGTCGTCGAAGAGCGAGGCCGGTTCGAAGCTGCGGCAATAGATGACGAGATCGTCGCCTTCCTTGCTGAGTTCCAAGGCGACAAGCCGGTCGCCGCATCGCTTCGCGCGGCGCCAGTGCAGGAACGCCGGACCGGGCTCCCACTTGCCCGCAGGGAATCCGCGCCATGCATCACACCGATACCAGACCTGCGACGGCGGTTGAGTCGTGTCCTCCTTGTAGGGGAGTCGAACCCTCCCGTCTCTAACAATCGGGGGGTATATGGATCGGTACGCCTTGTCCGCGCGAAGGAGCGCCCGCCCCCCGTCCGGATCGGTCGTGAACACGACGCGATCGGGCGGCGCCGTGTACGTCATGCATTGCCGCTGCCAGTAAAGGAGGCTGACACGATCGCTAATCTGCGGCCACCACCGCCACACCCCGCCGCCGCAGAGGAGCATCGCCGCCGCAATCGAGATGGCAATCACCCGACGCCGGCTCCAGCGCAACGGCGGCGCGTAGTCGAGCGGCGGCGTGGTGTTTGACGAAGCTGGTTCCCCGCCTGCGCGCATGTGCCGCCATCATACCACCGGGCGCGAAGCGGGGAGTCACGCGAGCAAAAACCCGGGAGCAAAAACCGGGACAGCTCTGGATTTATTTCACTCCATTTCAGGGACATTCCAAACTTTTCAGGTCCGATTTGTCGTCAATTAATTCAGAGCTGTCCCGGTTTTTTCGGCTGGTTGTGCGGCAGTGCCGCAACCGCGACGCGGGCGGCGCCACTACTTTGCGGACGGGGCGTGGAAGCGTTCCCAGCTCAGCGCGTCGCCTTCGATCAGGTCGGTCATGCCGAGGTGACGCATCATGTTCAGGATCTGGGCGCGGTGGTGCATCGAGTGTGTGACGACGTGGACGATGCCCGCCCCGAAGGAGTGCGACTCGGGCGGGGATTCGACGGTGTCGAGGAAGACCTCGTTGAGCCGGCCTTCAGAGTGCACGCGCCGCGCCAGCGCGGCGAACTCGATGGCCGCGGCGTCGTGACGCTCGATCAGCTTCGGGATGGTCTCCATCGCCGGACCGGGTTGAGGCCGGCGCGGGCGGCCGGACATCAGGTCCGTCCAGACTTCCGTGTTCCAGATCATGTGCACGAACGTTGCGCGGAGGCTGCCGTGGCCGATGGCGAATTGGCGGTCGAGTTGCTCGTCGGCAAGCGGTTGCGAGCGGAGCAGAAACTGGCGCGTGGTCCACGCGTCGTGGCCGAGAAGACGGTCGAGGAGGTCCATGTGCGCTCCGTGCAGGCGGATCATTCACGGCGGGGCAGAGCGTCAGCGC
>JBAUGM010000225.1:0-6434 GCA_049679725.1 Tepidisphaeraceae bacterium | reverse complement strand
ACCATGACCCCTTCCATCTGCGCGATCGGCTCGATCGTCGCATTCTCCTGCCCGCGCCGCGCGGTGAAGACGAGGCGTCGCGGCTGGCCGGGCTGTTCGCCCTCGTGCGCGATGATGCGCTTGGTGTTGCCGCTCTCGCGCGTGAACACGATCTCCTTGTCCTGCTGCGGCTGATCGGCGTAGCTGAGGAACGCCGTGATCTGCGTCTCCGTCGGCTGCTGGCCGTAGATGACCGCGATGATCGGGGACTGGTGCTGATCGAGCGGGATGGTCGGCGCCCCCGCCCGCGTGCGAACTGCCGCGGCGCCGACGGCCTGGTCGCCTTTCGCGGGCTGTTGGGCGAGCGCCGCGCCGCTGCCGAGGAACGCGAAGGTCAGAAATGCCGCTGTGATCGAACGTGTCATGACCTACCTCCCGTGAAATGAGTTGGCGCGAACGTAGCCGCGTTGGCGTTGGAGGTCAGCGCATGAAAAGTGCGAAGCGGGAAGGCGAGGTCGAATGGGAAGGCGAGGCTTCGTCCGAGCCGACATTCTCGTCGAAGCAGAAGACGGCTCGGACGGAGCCTCGCCCTCCCGTTCGATCCACCAACGCTCTACGCCGCCGTTTCGATCCACCCGCCGCCGAGGACGACGTCGCCGTCGTAGAGGACGGCGGCCTGGCCGGGCGTGATCGCGTGCTGGGGCTCGGCGAAACGGACGCGGAGCTGATCGCCTTCGACGCGAGCGGTGGCGGGCTGGGGCGCGTGGTTGTAGCGGATCTTGGCGGTGCAGGAGAGCTCGACGCCGTCGCGCAGGCGCGTGCTGAGGAGGTTGAGCTGGTCGGCGACCAGCGATGTGCGCAGCGTCGACTCGCGATCGCCGACGGTGACGCGATTGGATGCCGGGTCGATGTCGACGACATAGATCGGGTAGCCGAGCGCGACGCCGGTGCCCCGCCGCTGGCCGATCGTGAAGTGCTGGTGGCCCTCGTGGCGGCCGACGACATCGCCGGTCGTCGTGACCAGCTCACCGGCGCGGAACGTGTCGGGACTGCGACGCTTGACCAGACCCGCGTAGTCCTGGTTCGGGACGAAGCAGATCTCCTGCGAATCCGGCTTGTTGAAGACCGGGAGCTTCAGCTCTTCGGCGATGGCGCGGACGGCGGGCTTCTCGTAGCCGCCGATGGGGAGCAGTGTGTGCGCGAGCGTCTCGCGGCTCATACCGAACAGGACGTAGCTCTGGTCCTTCTTGTGGTCGAGGCCGCGGAGGAGCGCGGGCTCGCCGTTGACGGGATCGATGCCCGTCCGCGCGTAGTGGCCGGATGCGACGTACTTTGCCCCCACCGCATCGGCGTAGCGCGCCAGCTTGCCGAACTTCAGCCAGTCGTTGCAGCGCACACAGGGGTTGGGGGTTCGGCCGCGGTTGTACTCATCGACGAAGTAGTCGATGACCCGGCCGAAGTCTTCCTGGAAGTTCAGGACGTAGAGCGGGATGCCGAGCACCCCGGCGACCCGCCGCGCGTCGGCGGCGTCGAGGACGGAGCAGCAGCCCTGCTTGGACTTCCCTGTTGGGGAGCAGGAAGACCCTCCCGAGGAAGACCCGCCCGCTAAAGCGGGCTCGCCGTGCGGGTCGTCCATGGAATCCGCATGCTCAACCCCATCCGGCGAGCCGAGCCGCATGAAGACGCCCATCACATCGAACCCCTGGCGCAGCAAAAGCGCCGCGGCGACGGAGCTGTCAACGCCGCCGCTCATCGCGACCACGACTTTATCGCGCGGAGTGCTCATGGGGACTGCGTGAGGGTAGCGCGCTGGCGCGTGGATGACAAGGTGCAGGGGTGACAAGGTGCAGGGGTGACAAAAATGCGAGGCGGCGTTGCTCTTTCACCTTGTCATCTTGTCACCTTGTCATGCACTCATATCACGGCGGCGCCCGACATGGCGGCTCACCCTGACCCTCGCTATCCTCCCTCCCCGATGATGTCCGTGCTTCGTGACGCGATGACCCGCCTGCGGCTGCTGCTCACCCGGCTGCTCGCCCGGGTGGGGCTGGGGGAGGAGACGTTCCTCTCGATTCTCGCCGTCGCGATCGGCGTGATCACGGCGGCGGCGGCGATCGGGTTTCACGAGTTGATCGAGCAGGTCCGTCACCTGTGTTACGTTCGCCTCGCGGGGCGATTCGAGCTGTACGGCCGGCACCTGTGGATGATCGCGGTGCTCCCGGCGGCGGGCGGACTG
The DNA here is from genome assembly GCA_049679725.1 of Tepidisphaeraceae bacterium. Classification (GTDB taxonomy): domain Bacteria; phylum Planctomycetota; class Phycisphaerae; order Tepidisphaerales; family Tepidisphaeraceae; genus DASYWJ01. The sequence goes on along the minus strand of JBAUGM010000225.1, from coordinate 4,219 downwards.
GTCGTGGGGGTCATCGCGCGCTACGTCTATCACGGGCGCGGCGGCGGGAGCGTCATCGACGTCATGGAATCCGTCGGCCGCGCGACCGGCGGGATCAAGGCGCGCAGCGCGATCGAGAAGATCGTCACCAGCGCCGTCACGATCGGCACCGGTGGCTCCGCCGGCGCCGAGGGGCCGATCGTCACCATCGGGGCGGCCATCGCGTCGGTCGTCGGGCGAATCTTCGGCATCGCGCGCCAGCACATGCCCGTCCTCACCGGTTGCGGGACGGCCGCGGGGATCAGCGCGATCTTCAACTCCCCGCTGGGCGGCGTGCTGTTCACGCTCGAGGTCATCCTCCGCGATTTCTCCATCCGCACGTTCGCGCCCGTCGTCCTCGCCAGCGTGATCGCGAACGTCACCGTGCACGCGATCTACAACCGGTTGCACGCCGGTGAGTCGTTCATGGCGATCTTCCAGATGCGCGGCGGGATGGACACGGCGCCGAGCAACCTCAGTTGGGCCAGCGTCCCCAACTTCCTCCTGCTCGGACTCTTCTGCGGATTCCTCGGCGCGACGCTGACGCGGCTGATGTACTTCACCGAACGCCGCTTCGCGCGGCTGCCGATCTCGACCGTCATGAAGCCGGCGGTGGGCGGGCTGCTGCTCGGCATCCTCGGCGTGTTCTACATCGTGGTCTTCGGCTGGTTCCTGCTGGACGGGAGCAAGCCGGTCGGGTTCGACGTCTACGCCATGCCCGCGTTCTTCGGTGACGGCTACGGCGTCGTCCAGCAGATGCTCACGAGCTCGTTCTACACGCAGTTCCAGCCCGGCATCCTCGCGACGCTGCTGATCTTCCTCGTGGTCGCCAAGATTTTCGGCACCTGTCTCACCCTCGGCAGCGGCGGGAGCGGCGGCGTGATCGCGCCATCGCTGTTCCTCGGCGCATCGGGCGGCGCGATCCTCGGCATCGGCATCGAGCGCCTCGGCATCGGCGCCAGCGTCCAGCCGGAGGTCTACGCGCTGATCGGCATGGGCGCGGTCCTCGCTGCCGTCGTACACGCGCCGCTGGCGTCGATCCTGATCGTCCTCGATCTCACGCGCGACCCGCGCATCATGCTCCCCGCCATGCTCGCGACCATCGTCGCCACCGGGCTCGCCCGCCTCATCTTCCGCGATTCGATCTACACCCTCGCGCTGCGCGAGCGCGGCCTGGGCGACGGGCAATCGAGTGATCTCACCATGCTCCGCCGCCTCAGCGTCGAGCAGGTGGACCTGGAGCCGGCCACCGTCGTCGGCGCGAACGACCCGTTTCAGCGCGTGCTCGACCTGGCGTCGACGGGCATCTCGACGTTCGTCGTCGTCGACCGCAAGGGATCGTACAAGGGCATGCTGAACATGGACGACGTGCGCACCGTGCTGCTGGAGCGTGAGGCCGTCCCCCTGCTGCTCGTGGACGAGTTGATGCGAACCGATCTGCCGCTCGTGCGGCACAGCGCCGACCTGGCGACGGTGTTCGAACTCTTCGCGCGGCACGACGTGAACCACCTGCCCGTGGGCGTCGCCACCTCACCCGGCCGCGTGATCGGCCTGATCAGCCGGGCGGCGCTGATGCGGCGGTACCAAAAAGGCCTCGGCGCGACGACGTGACTCTTACTCCCTCTACCGGTACTCCGGGAGTGGGTTGGGGTGAGGGGCGAAGGCGCAGCCCAGCTCGAACGTCGAGCGGCGCTCGCACTCGCCAAACTAGGCTAACCTCCTCTCGGCGCACCCGAGGACACGACTGACGACGTGCCCCGTGATGTCGCTGGGTCCCCTATCGCGCTTGCGTCACTTCCACGCGCCGTCCGTCCGGGTCGCGCGCGACGAAGCTTCGACCCCACGAATTCTCTCGGATCGCGCCGGGTGCGTAGGCCGCAAGCGTCCGACGCGACTCTTCCAGGTTCTCCACGCGAAAACCCAGCCCCGTCATATCGCCGGGCGTCTGTGACGTCGCCGGATAGAGTTCGATGACGCCGCGTTCATCTTCGTACGCGAAGTGCTCCGGGCCGGAGCCGTGGGCATGGCGGGTGAAGTGAAGACCAAACGTTTCGTAGAACGCACGCGAGGCTTCCACGTCCCGGCAACGAAGAACGAGCAGGTTCAGCGATCGCATCTCGACTTCCTCTCGCGACGAGAACCGCTATGGAAGGAGACGATCGACGGGGACGTCGACGAATCGACCGACGCCCGCCGAAAGACGAAGGATATCGCCGCGGCGCAGCGACTTCGGCGCGGGGTACGCGGCACCGCTGGGATTCGCGTGGTCCAGCACCACGTCGTGCACGAGATCGACAACCACGTACTGCGGAATGCCTGCCTCCGCATACGCGCGAAGTTTCGTGCGGAGATCTCGAGCGAGAGAACTGTCGGCGACCTCAATCACACACAGCACGTCGGCAGCCCACGGTTTCTCGATCGAAGCCATCGGGTCGCCGCGGATGATCGACGCGTCCGGCTCGGGCTCGTGCCACGGCGGCAGCCGAATCGGTTGCTGCGTCTGGATGTACGAACCGTGCGGTGAAAAATGCCCCGCGAGCGCGGCGAGCCGCATCACGGCCGCGCGGTGTCGGTCACCGATCATGTCCGGATTCCCTCCCGTTGCAGCGCGGTCCTTCTTGACGATCAATCCGTCGAGGAGCTCGAGCGTCAAATCCTCATCCAGGAGTTTGTGCTCGATGAGGTAGTCGTACTGCGCGACCGTGAGGCCGATGATGCGGGCGCGACCAGCGGCGGCGTCTTGGATCAGCATTCGCGTCATGGCGCCTCCGGCTGAGACATTAACATGGCACCTGGGTGTCCGCCTAGCCCATCCGCTCCCGCCCGCCCATGAACGGTCGCAACACGTCGGGAATAGTTACGTTGCCGTCGGGGTTCTGGTACGTCTCCAGGATCGAAATCAGCACGCGCGGGCAGGCGATGGCGGTGTTGTTCAGCGTGTAGCAGAACTGCGTGCCGCCCTTCGCGCCGCCGGTGCCCGCGGTGCGGTAGCGGAGGTTGAGGCGACGCGCCTGGAAGTCGCGCAGGGCACTGCCGCTGTGCGTTTCGCCGTAGGCCCCCTTTCCTCCATCGCGGCTGGGCATCCAGGTTTCGATGTCGTACATGCGCCACTTGCCCTGGCCCATGTCGCCGGTGCAGTTCTGCACGACGCGGTACGGCAGTTTCAGCGCCTGGAGGATGGTCTCGGCGTTCTGGATGATCTCCTCGTGCAGCGCGATGTGCTCCGCGTCGTCGGCCTTGTGGACGACGACCTGCTCGACCTTGTCGAACTGGTGCACGCGGTAGAGCCCGGCGGTGTCCTTGCCGGCGGCGCCGGCCTCTCTCCGGAAGCAGGTGCTCATGGCGCTGAACTTCTTCGGCAGATCCTTCTCGTCGAGGATCTCGTCCCCGTGGAAGCTGGCCAGCGGCACCTCGCTCGTGCCGACGAGGACCGTGTTGTCCTGCGTGATGTACGCCTGGTCACGGCCGGCCGGGAAGTAGCCCGTGCCGATCATGCACTGCTCGGTCACGAGCACGGGGACGACGAACGGCTCGTAGCCGCGCTGGACGAGCACGTCCTGCGCGAAGCGGAGCACGGCCCAGTAGAGTTGCGCGCCTTGGCCGCGCAGGACGTAGCTGCGCGAGCCGGCGAGCTTCACGCCGCGATCGAAGTCGATGATGCCCAGCGCCGTGCCGAGCGCGACGTGATCCTTGCGGCCGTCGGCCAACGGCAACGGAGGACGTGACGGATCGGCCCATTCGCGGACGAGGACGTTGTCCTTGTCGTCCTTCCCCTGCGGCCAGGATGGGTCGGGGAGCGCGGGAAGTTGCAGCATCAGCACGTTCGACTCGGCTTCCGCCTCGGTCTGCTGCTTCTCCAGCGCCTGTACGTTCTCCTTCAACTGCCGCAGGCTCGCCTGGATCTGTGTCCGCTCATCGGCGGAGAGGTCCTTCTGCTTCATCTGCTCGCCCGCGGCTCGTTGATCAGCTTTGAGCTTGTCGGCCGACGCCTGCGCAACGCGGCGGCGCTCGTCGGCGGCGAGCCACTGGTCGACCAGTTCCGCCGAGCCGACGCGCTTGATCCGCGCGGCGTCCTTCACGGCGTCGGGATGTTCACGGACGAATTTCGGGTCGAGCATGAGGCGGACGGTTGTACTCACAACCGGTCCGCTCTTCCAGCAACGACGCGCTACGTTCAAGGCGCCGATGCGGTGTCGCACGG
>JBAUGM010000224.1:0-10908 GCA_049679725.1 Tepidisphaeraceae bacterium | reverse complement strand
CCGCGACCGCGACGCAGGCGTCGCCACTACAGGGTGGCCGCCGCGGCCTTCCGTTTTCCGCCGCGTTCGCTATCGTTCGCAATCGATGACGACGCGACTGGTTCAACTTCGTCACCCGCAGCATGGCCGGCGCGTCGCGCGGGTGGAGGAGCCGCGGCTTCGGCTGCTGGCGGATTATCGCACGATTTACGACGCCGCCCGGGCGTCGATCGGCCTGGGCGGGCGCCTCGAATTCCTGGTTGATCGGGCCGCGTCGTCCGAGTTGCTCGACTATGACCCGGTCTACGCGGCCGCGTCCGACTGGCGTCTCCTCTCCCCCTTTGATCACCCCGCCGAGCCCGCCCGGTGCTTCGTCACCGGCACGGGACTGACGCACAAGGCCAGCGCGGAGAACCGCCAGTCGATGCACGGCGATGCCTCCGTCATCACCGACAGCACGCGGATGTACCGCATGGGCCTCGAAGGCGGGCGCCCACAGCCCGGCTGCGCCGGCGCGGCGCCGGAGTGGTTCTACAAGGGGATCGGCACGATCCTCCGCGCCCACGGCGAGCCTCTCGATGTCCCCCCGCACGCCGACGACGGCGGCGACGAGGCGGAAATCGCCGGCTGCTACGTCGTCGGCGACGACGGCCGCGCCTACCGCGTCGGCTTGGCGCAGGGCAACGAATTCTCCGACCACGTGCTCGAGGCAAAGAACTACCTCTACCTCGCGCAGTCGAAGCTGCGCGCGTGCTCGCTCGGGCCGGAACTGGTCGTCAACGCCGACTTCTCCGAGGTCATTGGCGAGGCGCGCTTGGAGCGAGGCGGGTCCGTGCTGTGGAAGGGTGCGCAGGCAAGTGGCGAGCGGTGGATGTGCCACACGCTGACGAACCTCGAGCATCACCACTTCAAGCACGCCGAGCACCGCCGCCCGGGCGATGCGCACGTCCACTTCTTCGGTGCGGACTTCTTCAGCTTCAAGGACCGTGTTCGCCTCGAAGACGGCGATGAAATGGTCGTCGCGTTTCAGGGATTTGGCAGACCGCTGCGCAACCCGATCCGCCTTGCGCGCGAGCCGCAGCCGTTCGTGGAAGTGAGGCCGCTATGAGTTCGATCTTATCGCAAAGAGCGCGAAGGACGCCAAGAACGCCAAGGAATTCAGGAAAGAGAGATCAGATATCTTGATTCTGCTTTCCTTGGCGTTCTTTGCGTCCTTGGCGCTCTTTGCGCTGGATTTGTCGCATGAATGGTGCATCGATGATCAATCCCTTCGACGCGACGCGCGATCCGGACCGCCACCACATCTGGCAGCGCCTCGTCGCCGCCGACAGCGACGCGTTCGCCGCGGGGGACTGGGCGGCGATCGAAGGCGACTTTGACGAAGGCAACTTCGAGGGCATCCGCTGTCACAACTCGTCGAATCCGGACGACTGGGAGATCGCGTTCCCCACGCTCGAGAGTTACCGTGATTCCTGGCTCGCCGCCGCGCGGGACTTCGCGACCAAGCGGTTCGTTGGTCTGTCGAATCGCGAAGCGGTTTACGCGCGCACGCGCCTGGACCGCATCGACATCGCCGGCGACCGCGCGCTGTGCCACAAGAAGTTCGCCGGCGACCTGAAGCTGGTCGACGGCACGCTGCACACGGGCACGCGGCAGACGCTCTACCGCGTCCATCGTCGCGGCGGGGCGTGGAAGATCGTCGGGTTCCTGGGATTCTTGCCGCTGGAGGTTTAAGCGCATGCCACTCGCCCACAACATCTCGGGCCAGCACCTGATCAACGGCACGTGGGTCGGCGGCGGCGGCGGGAGTGGCGACGGCGGCGCGTTCGAAGCCACGTCACCCGCGACGGGCGCTGCGCTGGCGCCGAAGTTCGCTGAGGCGGGGGAGTCCGAGGTCAACCTCGCGATGATGGCGGCGGTGTCGGCGTTCGAGGCGTCGCTCGATCTGCCGCCGCGCTGGTCGGCGGATCTGCTCGACGCGATCGGCGCGAAGGTGATGGATCTCGGCGAGGCGCTGCTCGAACGCGCCGAAGGCGAAACGGCGCTGCCGCGCCCGCGTCTGACGATGGAGCGCGGGCGGACTGTCAACCAGTTGAAGATGTTCGCGGAGGTGGTCCGTGAAGGGTCGTGGGTCGACGCGACGATCGACACCGCCGACCCGCATCGCGCGCCGCTGCCCAAGCCCGACGTCCGCCGGATGCTTCGCCCGCGCGGACCGGCGGCGGTGTTCGGGGCGAGCAATTTTCCCTTCGCCTTCAGCACGGTGGGGGGCGACACCGCCTCCGCGCTGGCGGCCGGCTGCCCGGTCATCGTGAAAGGGCACCCGTCGCACCCGGGCACATCCGAACTCTTCGCCGCCGCGGTCCTCGCGGCGCTGCACGAGACGCGCCTGCCGCTCGGGCTGTTCGCGCTGCTCCAGGGTCGAAGTCACGAGTTGAGCGGTCTGCTCGTGCGCCATCCGGGCATCGCCGCCGTAGGGTTCACGGGCTCGCAGAAGGCGGGGCGGGCGCTGTTCGACCTGGCCGCGGCGCGTCCGTCGCCGATTCCGGTGTATGCCGAGATGGGCAGCATCAACCCGCTCGTCATCCTCCCCGGCGCGTTTGACGACCGCATGGCGAAGATCGCCGAGGGGCTCGGCGCGTCCGTCCTCATGGGCGGCGGACAGTTCTGCACCAAGCCGGGCGTCGTCTTCGCCGTGGGGGAACGCAGCGCGTCGCTCGTCAGCCGGCTGAAGAAGGTGATCGGTCACGTGCCGCCGGTCACGATGCTCAATCCGTCGTTGCGGGACAACTTCATGCGCCGCGTACACGAGCTGGAGCGGACGGAAGACGTCGGCGCCGCCGACTACCCCGAAGAACCACTCGGCGCCGCCGGCACGACCGCGGCGCTGTTCGAGACCGATGCGGAGATCTTCCAGCGCGAGCCGACGCTCCGCGAGGAAGTGTTCGGCCCGAGCACGCTCGTCATCCACTGCAAGGACACGGCCGAGCTGCTCGCCTGCCTCGATCGGGTCGAGGGCAGCCTCACCGGCACCTTGCACATCGGCGCCGGCGACGACGCCGCGACCGTTCGCGCGGTGCTTCGCAAGCTCGAAGAGAAGGTCGGCCGGGTCGTCGTCAACGGCTATCCCACCGGCGTTGAAGTCAACCACGCGATGGTCCACGGCGGCCCATACCCGGCGACGACGGACGCGGGGACGACGTCGGTCGGCAGCAGCGCGATCCGGCGCTTCGTCCGGCCCCTCGCGTACCAGGACGCGCCACAACCGGTGCTCCCGCCGGCGCTTCAGAACGCGAATCCGCTCGGCATCGAGCGAACCATCAACGGCCACCGCACGCGCGACGCGATCGGAGGATGAGTGGAACATGAAACATGAAACATGAAGACGCCGATCCGCCGGCTCTTCATGTTTCATGTTTCATTCATCACATTTTTCGCATGCAACGCATCCCCCTCAACGCCTTCGACCTCTCCGTCTTCATCGCCTACATGGTCCTCACCCTTGCCCTGGGCTTCTGGGTGGCCGGCAAGAACCGCAAGACGGCGCGCGGGTACTTTCTCGGCGGCAAAACGCTGCCCTGGTACGTCGTCGCCACCAGCATGATCGCCGCCGACATCTCCAGCGACGATCTGATCGCCAACGCCGGCGTCGCCTACAAGTTCGGCATCATGCCCGCGGCGGGCAGTTGGAACGCGTGGATCATCTACACGCTGCTGATCTGGGTCTTCCTGCCGTACTACGTTCGCAGCGGCATCTACACGATGCCGCAGTTCCTCGAGAAGCGCTACAACAGCACCTGCCGCTACATCTTCGCCGCCGCGCTGGTGGTTGGGTACGTGGCCGCGATCCTGGGCGGGACGCTCTACGCCGGCGGGCTCGCGCTGCAGGGCATGCTCAACGTGGACCTGACGTGGGCGATCATCTTCTTCGGCGTCACCACCGGCGCGTACACGATCTACGGCGGACTCACCTCCGCGGCGTGGACCGACTTCGTCCAGGTCGGCCTGCTCCTCACCGCCGGCATCCTCATCCCCGTCCTCGGCCTGATGCACCCGAACGTCGGCGGCCTGTCGAACCTGATGCACGAGTACCCCCAGCGGTTCCAGGTGTTTTTACCGCCCACGCACGAGCGATTTCCCATCACCGGCGTGTTCACCGGCTTCCTCACCGTCGGCATCTGGTACTCGTGCACCAGCCAGCACATGGTGCAGCGCGTGCTCGGCGCGAAGGACGAATGGCACGCGCGGATGGGCGTCGTCGGCGCGGGCTATCTCCGCATCATCACGCCGTTCTTCTTCGTCCTGCCGGGCATCATCGCGTTCAAGATCTTCCCGAACCTCGAGCGCTCCGACATGGCGTACCTCGCGCTGGTGAAGGAACTCATCCCCACCGGCCTGCGCGGCCTGATCCTCGCGGGCATGGCGGCGGCGCTGATGAGCAACGTCTCGTCCGTGCTCAACAGCGCCTCGACGATCGCGACCATGGACCTCTACGGCAAATTGATCCGCCCCCACGCGACGGAACACCAGCTCGTCCGCTTCGGCCGCTGGAGCGGCGTCGTCATCCTCATCCTGAGCATGCTGATCGCCTACTACTACAGCATGCAGAAAGAGAGCCTTTACGAGCAGCTTCAACGGATCTTCTTCTTCATCGCGCCGCCGTTCGCGGTGATCTTTCTCGTCGGGTTGCTCTGGCGCCGCGCCACCGCCAAGGCCGCGGTGTGGACGATCGGCCTGGGCTTCGCGTTCACCGCGTTCCTCGTCTTCTACGCGTTCCGGCAGATCGAATGGCTCCAGCCGTACAAGACCTACCAGCACCCGGCGTTCGTGGCGTGGCTGTTCTGCATGATCGTCATGATTGTCGTCTCGCACCTGACCGCGCCGCCGCCGGCGGAGAAGGTGGACGGGGTCATCTGGGACCGGCACTACGCGAAGCTGCCGCTGGAGCTGGCGCAGCGCTACCACGGCTGGCGCGATTACCGCATCTGGTGGTTGGGGTTCGTGCTGAGCCTCCTGGGGATCTACGGATTCTTCCTCTGGTGGCGATTCCAGCACCCGGCGTCGGCGACGAGCGTGTGGTGAGCCGAACTGATCACTTCGGCGTTCGATGTTCGATGTTGGGTGTTCGATGTTCGCATTTGAGTTCGAACATCGAACACCCAACATCGAACACCGAACATCGAACGAGGACAAAGCGCAACGATGCGAGTCACACAGATTGAAACCCTCCCCATCCGCGTCCCCATCAAGCCCGAACTCGCGATCCGCAGCGGGCGTGGTGGGTCGCACGTCGTCTCCCCGTTCCTGCTCGTGAAGATCCACACCGACGCCGGCCTCACCGGCATCGGCGAGGTTTCCTGCACCCCGCGCTGGAGCGGCGAAGACCAGGTTTCCGCCGCCCACTTCATCAACACCTACTTCGCGCCGGCCCTGATCGGCGAAGACCCGACGAACGTCGAATCCGCGACGCGGAAGTTCGCCTCCACCGTCGCGGGAAATCCCTTCACCAAGTCCGGCGTCGAGATGGCCTTGTGGGACCTGCGCGGCAAGGCCGAAGGACTGCCCGTCTACAAGCTCCTCGGCGGCGCGGTGCGCGAGTTCGTGCCGACGAAGTGGTCCGTCTCCGGCGTCGAGCCGGCCAGGGCCGCGGAGATCGCGCGCTGGGCCGTCGATCAGGGGTTCGCGAAGATGAAGGTGAAGGTCGGCATCGAAAGCGACGGCGACGTCGCGCGCGTCCGCGCGGTGCGCGACGCGATCGGGCCGGACGTCAAGCTCGGCGTGGACGCAAACGGCGGTTGGCCGACGGCGGAAATCGCGATCGAGACCGCCAAGCGGCTGCGCGACGGCGCCGCCATCTACTTCGTCGAGCAACCCGTCCCGCCGGGTGAGAACGACGCGCTGCGAGCCGTCCGCGAAGCGGTGGACCTCCCGTTGATCGCCGACGAGAGCGTCTATACGCTCCAGGACGCCAAGCTGCTCGCCCGCGACCGCGCCGCCGACGTCTTCTCGATCTACGTCGGCAAGGCCGGCGGCATCGGCCCCGCCCGCGCCATCGCCGACTTCGCGCAATCGGTCGGCATCGGTTGCACGATCGGCAGCAACCTCGAGCTCGGCGTCGGCAGCGCCGCGATGACGCACCTGGCCATCGCGACAGCCGGCATCGACGCCGAGACCTACCCCTGCGACATCATCGGGCCGCTGTTTTACGAGGACGACGTCGTCCGCGAGCCGCTGCCGATCGCGCCGGGGTCGGCCCGCGTGAACGAGCGGCCGGGGCTGGGCGTGGAACTGGATGAGGAGAAGGTCGAACGCTACCGCGTTCGCTGAAATCCGTGTTCGCTGAACCCGGGGGGAAGCCTCGCCTCCGCGATATAACGTGAGGCCGATCAGCGGCCGAGCCGGCACCGCGCCGGCTCCCGACCACAAGAAGCTTACCCGCCGGCTCGGTCCGCTCCAGAGAACCCATGCAATCGCGCAGCTCGCCGCCGAGGGCAAGCCGCTGGGCGAATGCGCGATCGACGAGCGTGACCTCGAATAGTCGGCTGAAGCACGCACGCCGCCGATGAGACGCGCGCCGCCAGGCAGGCTGAGCGCAGACAAATGCTTCTTCAAGTGAAAAGACAAAACCCCCGCTGCGCGGGGCGTGGTCTGTCATTGTCCAAAACGCCTCTTGACCTCAACGGGGATTCATAGTCGGGGATTCATAGTCGGCGGGTTATATGGCGGCCGGACCGCCGTCACTTCGCGGCGACGCCGCAATGCTTGCACGTGCGGCGGTAACTCGGCATTGGCTTCCCACACGCGGCACAACGCCGGTCCGTGATTCGTGCGTCCGCCTCCGCCTGACGAGCAAGTTGCTCGTGCCGCTCACGCTCTTGCTCCGCCTGCCGCTGCGCGGCCGCGGCAGCGATCTTTTCAGGGTGCAACAATCGCTCCAACCCGATCTCCGCACGCCACCGGATCTCTTCGGGATCTTCTCGCACTGACGTTTCGAACACCGGGACCGCTCGCGCGTCCTCCACCACCGTCAGGCCATCGATCGCCCAGAGCCTTGTTCCCAGACGTTCGGCGCGAGCGAGCGCCAGGTATTCGTCCGCGAGCGACGTCCAATCGGGGTTGTAGATGGCCTCGAACGTGTGGCGCATGCCTCGCATGATCTCGCCGGGGTCGCCATAGCACGCGCGTTCGAGCAGCAGCCGGACGGCGGGCTTGAGCCGGCGCTTTGAGGCTACCTCCGCCAACGCGAGGAACGGATAGGCGCTGGCGCGCCAGTATTCGTCGGAATCCCAGCGGGCGTCGGTCTCGTCGGCCAGCGACGGCAGGGAGGCGATGGCAGCGAGCACTTCGTCGTCTCGCGCGGCGTCGTACGCGGCCGCCAGCCGTTCGATAATCTTCGCAGGCTGCTCGACGTCGGCCATATCGCCCCCGCCATATAACGGATCAGCATTCAATGGCCGGCCGGGCGCCAGCCGCGTTGGAATCACGAGGACCGTTCCGCCCGGCCGGTCCGTTGCAATGCGTGGTTATTCCGCGGCCCACGGCGCGGGAGTTTACTGGCGCAACTTCTCCTTCAATCGCTGCCGCATCTTCTGCCGCTCCTCATCGGTTAATACCCCCGACTCCAGAATGCCCGCACTTGCGTCGGTGTCGCGCGTCTCCCGATTCGATCGAAGCCAAACGCGTGTTGCGTGGCCGAGCCCGAACACGAGGACCGCGAAAAAGATGAGCAGCCAAATCAGCATTCGCGTTTCTCTTCACGACAAAGCGGGATAACGTGAGGCCGTTGAGCGGCCGCGACGGCGCAACGCGACGCCGGACCTGCAACCGAGTATACCGCCGCCGCGGTCCGCTCCAGCGGCTGGTTATACCGCTTCGCCGGCAGCTGCTTTCATCAGGCGATACCAGCGGTCAAAGAGGGCGACGCCAATGGCCCAACAGTAATCCGCGTCTTCGTGCTCGTATGCGACAGATGGAAGCCAGTCGTTGAACGTGCCCATTCCCCCAAACGCAATCGACCGAAAATGCTTCAGCGCCTTACGGACGTCCCGCGCTTCGATCGCGTCGTTACACGCGATGACGTCCGCGAGTCCGGCTGCGGGATACCCATGCTCCAAGCGAAACTTCACGAGCGCCCGACCCGTCAGCAGTAGGACGTTGAAATCGGTGTCGGTCATCCGGGTTAGCATGCCAGCGGTATAACGGACCAACATTCACTGGCCGGGGCCGACGACCAGCGTTCGGATCACAAGGACCGTCGCGGCCCCGGTCCAGTGCAATGTTTGGTTATCTCGCTGCCGGTACGCCCGGCACGTTTTCCTTCTTGGACTTGAAGAAACCGCGAACCGCAGAGTGTTCCCACAGAGCCGCGATCACTAACCCCGCAACGGCAGTCCACTTCGTTACGTGATCGGGCATCCCCGGGGCGATCGTTGCTCCGACCATTGCGAGCCACAGGACGAGGTTGACGTGCACCATGATCTCTCCAAGGTAAAGCGAGATAACGGACCGACGTTCAGCGGCCGGGCGGGCGGACGACCACCACTTGAATTACAAGGACCGCGACGCCCGCCCGGTCCGCTGCAACGGCTGGTTATGCATCGGCTTCAGGGTCGCCGCAGCTGCTTGAGCCACGGGACGAGTGACCACTCCTTGCCGTCCCAGACCGTGACTCCTTCGTCGCTCACCATCGGAACGATGGCGTCGGCCTTTCGCAGTGGCACGCTCGCACCATCAGTCGACGTCAAATCCGTTGCTCGCAGATCGCCAGAGTCGTAGTAGTAGCCGATCCGATTCCGAACGGCGAACACGGACACGACGTTCTTCGGCCGCTTGCGGTAATCGGGCTCTCCCAACAACTTTCCTGTGGCCGCGTCGAACGCGTAGATGCCGCACACGACCGTCGACCCGTCATACGCCGTCACCCGATAGCTGGGGTGCCACACAACCCCGAGTAGTTTGACTGCCTTTCGCTCGCGCGTCTTCAAGTCGAAGCTGTGTAGCGTCGAGTCCACCACCCAGACCATTCGGTCCTCGAACCGAAAGGGCTCGCCCGGGTATCGAAGGCCGCCGTCACGCTGAAAGTTCTTTACACCGCGGTCCACGACTTCGACCCGGTCGTCCACGCGCCACCGGTCGCCGTCGAACGGAATGAAGTAAACCGGCTGCAACTGCTCAGGGTGCCGAACGGACATGTCTTTGAAGAGGGCGCCGTCAGGGTAGAAGGCAACGACGTTGTACCAATCCAGCCGTTGTCGAACCGGCGCGCCAGCGGCAGGGATGTACTGAGACTCGTGCCCCGCGAGAATAAGCAGCGACCCGTCATCCCGGATGGCGATGTGACCCGCGCCGCGGGTGCTCACGTATTCGGACACGAGCTTCGCTTGCGCCTCGCTAATGCGCTGGCGGTAAAGCCGATTGGTGAACGTCTGGACCCGATGATGTCGCGTCTCTGGGTGCAGATCCGAAACCAGCCATAGGGCGTGTCCGTTCTCTACCTTCAGCAAATCTGCCTTCTCGGTGGCGGGGTCGAGACGTTCGCGTCCGACGTCGGCTGCGCCACCACGGACCGATGCCGCGAGGAGGACGCAAGCGACGGCTGCGGCGCTCAGGCCTCGTAGGAGTTGGTGACGGTATCGCCGATGCATAACCAGTATTCCTCGGACGCACGCGCCGAGGAACAACTCCACGACGCTGCATCGTTAGCCGAGCAGGTTACATGGGTTATGGCCGCACAACAAACGAATAATTTCCCGCTTGATCCCAGTGTCAGGTTTGGGATATGTTTGGATCGCTATGAGGCTCCTCGATCGCGTGCGGGACGTCGGGCTGCGCAGGCATCTGGCGGCGTCCACCATCGCCTGCTATCGGAGTTGGATTCGCGAATTCCTGCATTTCAGTCGACTCGACGGGCAATGGCGCGCACCGGCGGAACTCTTCGCCGCGGATGTGGAGCGATACTTGACGTTTCTGGCTCGCGATCGGCGCGTCAGCGCCTCGACCCAGAACCAGGCGACCTGCGCGATCGTGTTCCTTTACAAGCAGGTCCTCGGTGACGAGTTGGGTTCCGAACACCTGGGCCGATTCGAGGCCGAGCGGGCGCGGCGGCCGGCGCGCGTGCCGACCGTGCTGAGCGTCGCGGAGGTGCGGTGCATCCTCGACGCACTGCCTGACGGTTCGATGCACCGGCTCATGGTCGAGTTGCTGTACGGCGCGGGGCTGCGGCTGACCGAGTGCTGCACGCTGCGCGTGCGCGACGTGGATTTTGACCGGCGGCAGATCGTCGTGCGCGGCGGGAAGGGGGACAAGGACCGTCTGGTCATGCTGCCGTCGCGATGCGTGGCGCCTCTGGCGGAGCAGGTTCGCCGGGACCGTCATCAGCACGATCGCGACGTTCGGCGCGGGGGCGGATACGTGCCGCTTCCCGACCCACTGCTGCACAAGGCGCCGTACGCGCAAGTGGATTGGCGCTGGCAGTACGTGTTTCCCAGCACGATCCTCCGGCGCGATGGGCAGGGGCGGGGATTTCGCTGGCACACCGATCCGAGCCGTCTGGACTGGGCCATTCGTCGAGCGACGAAGGCCGCGCACGTGTCCAAGCGGGTCACCGCGCACACGTTCCGCCACAGCTTTGCGACCCATCTGCTGGAACAGGGGTGGGACGTGCGACAGGTGCAGTCGCTGCTGGGCCATGCTTCGCTGGAGACGACGATGATCTATACGCACGTGATGAATCGCCCGGCGGTGGCGGTGACGAGCCCCCTCGACAGGCTCGGGGCAGGGCCGCTCGATCGGCTGGCGGTGGGGTGAAGGCCGACCCTGCGCGAGGGCGCGTGGGAGCGTCTGCGCTGCGCGAATGAGCGGTTCCCACGCGCGCGAGAACGATGGAACGCCGCTCGGCAACGGCGGAAGGGCGCTCGGCAACGGCGGAAG
>JBAUGM010000223.1:0-2717 GCA_049679725.1 Tepidisphaeraceae bacterium | reverse complement strand
CCGTGGGCGTGGGGCGCGAGCTGCGCACGGGCTCGGCCAGCGAGAACGGCGAGGAGGTCGTCGTCGGCACGGCGATGATGCTGATCGGCGCCAACAGCCGCACCGTCGCCGCCGCGGTCGCCCAGCGGATGGCGGAGGTGAACCAGTCGCTCCCGCCGGATGTCCGTGCCAAACCGGTGCTCGACCGCACCAAGCTGGTGGACGCGACGATCGGCACGGTGCGCAACAACCTCTTCGAGGGCGCGCTTCTCGTCGTGATCGTCCTGTTCCTCCTGTTGGGGAACCTCCGCGCCGCCCTCATCACGGCGCTGGCGATCCCGTTGTCGATGCTGCTCACGGCGACGGGAATGGTCCGCAGCGGCGTGAGCGGGAACCTGATGTCGCTGGGCGCGATCGACTTCGGCCTGATCGTGGACGGCGCCGTCATCATCGTGGAGAACTGCCTGCGGCGCCTGGCCGGGCGACAGCATGAGCTGGGGCGGACGCTCAGCCTCAGCGAGCGGCTCGAGGAGGTGTACGCGGCCAGCAAGCAGGTGATTCAGCCTTCCGTCTTCGGCCAGGCGATCATCATCACCGTCTACCTCCCGATCCTCGCGCTGACGGATATCGAGGGGAAGATGTTTCGGCCGATGGCGATCACCGTCATCTTCGCCCTGGCGGCGGCGTTTGTCCTGTCGCTGACGCTGATTCCCGCGGCCATGGCGATCGTGATCCGCGGGAAGGTCCAGGAACGGGAGAGCTTCGTCATCCGCTGGGCCAAGGCGGCATACGCACCGACCCTCCGCGCGGCCGTGCGCGCGCGGTGGGCGGTCGTGTGCGTTGCCGTCGTGGTGTTTGCGCTCTCGCTGCTGTGGTTCACCCAGCTGGGGCAGGAGTTCATTCCGACGCTCGACGAGCAGGACATCGCGATGCACGCGATGCGTATCCCCTCCACGGGCATCACGCAATCGACCGAGATGCAGTTCGAAGTGGAGCGGGCCATCAGCGCGCTGCCCGAAGTGCAGTTCGTCTTCTCCAAGACCGGCACTGCTGAGGTCGCGACCGATCCGATGCCGCCCAACGTGTCGGACACGTTCATCATCCTCAAGCCGCAGGATCAGTGGCGCAGCGATGAAGAGATCGACCGGCTGATCGAAGAACGAGAGCACGAATTGGAGACACTGACCGCACACGCGGGGGAGGAAGCACACGGAGAGGCCGACGAACACGGTCATGGCGACGATCACGGTCACGCCGAAATCAAGAGCGGCGGCAGGAAGGCAAAGCTCACCCGCCTGATCGAGCTGACGGTCAAGGCGCTGCCCGGGAACAACTACGAGTTCACCCAGCCGATTCAGATGCGCTTCAACGAACT
This sequence comes from Tepidisphaeraceae bacterium, assembly GCA_049679725.1. GTDB lineage: Bacteria > Planctomycetota > Phycisphaerae > Tepidisphaerales > Tepidisphaeraceae > DASYWJ01. The sequence goes on along the minus strand of JBAUGM010000223.1, from coordinate 1,363 downwards.
CATCTCCGGCGTCCGCAGCGACGTCGCGGTGAAGGTCTACGGCGATGACTTCGAGCAGATGCAGCGTACGGCCAACCAGATCGCCGCCGTGCTGCGCGACGTCCCGGGCGCGGCGGACGTGAAGGTCGAGCAGACCGAGGGGCTGCCGATGATGAACGTCACCATCGACCGCGCGGCGATCTCGCGCTACGGCCTGAGCGTGGCCGACGTGCAGGACGTGATCTCGGCCGCCGTCGGCGGGCGGAAGGCGGGGCAGGTGTTCGAGGGGGACCGCCGATTCGATCTGGTCGTCCGATTGCCCGAGGCCCTCCGCGCAGACCCGGCGGCGCTGGCGAGCCTGCCGATCCCGTTGCCGCACACGCACGGCGGCGAAGGTCAGCAGTTTGCCTCCGCAGGTGACGTGGGCACCGGGAGCGAAACGTTCGATCCACCGGGTTTCGTGCCGCTCGACGCCGTGGCCAGCATCGAGACCGTCGAGGGCCCAAACCAGATCAGCCGCGAGAACGGGAAGCGGCGGATCGTCGTGCAGGCCAACGTGCGCGGCCGCGACATCGGCTCGTTCGTCACCGACGCCCAGGGCCGCATCGGCGAGCAGGTGAAGTTGCCCGCCGGAAGCTGGATGGACTGGGGCGGGCAGTTCGAGAACCTTGTCGCGGCGCGCAAGCGCCTCGCCGTCGTCGTCCCGCTCTGCTTCTTCCTGATCTTCGTCCTGCTCTTCACGACGTTCGGCTCGGCGAAGTACGCCCTGATGGTCTTCACCTGCGTCCCGCTGGCGCTGACGGGCGGAATCGTCGCGCTGTGGCTGCGCGACATGCCCTTCAGCATCTCGGCGGCGGTCGGGTTCATCGCGCTCTCCGGCGTGGCCGTGTTGAACGGGCTGGTGATGATCACGTTCATCAACCAGCTCCGCGATGAAGGCGCGTCGCTGGACGAGTCGATCTTCAGCGGGTCGCTGACGCGCCTGCGCCCCGTGCTCATGACGGCGCTGGTCGCGTCGCTCGGCTTCGTGCCGATGGCCCTCGCGACCGGCACGGGGGCCGAGGTCCAGAAGCCGCTGGCGACGGTGGTGATCGGCGGGATCGTGTCCAGCACGATCCTCACGCTCGTCGTCCTGCCGGCCCTCTACCGAATCTGGCATCGGAGAGACGGGCGTGATTCGCGTCCGACATGAGAAGTCGCGAAGCGCTCTCCCTCTCTCCGGTGCCCCGGGGAGAGGGCGGGGGAGAGGGCGGGGGAGAGGGGCGAAGTGTGCGCGACGTTGAACACCGGTCGATTCGCAGATCCGCGCCGGACTTGCATTCGTCCGGTTCCCGATGCGCCGTGCCGCTCGCCCCTCTCCCCTACCCTCTCCCCGGAGTACCGG
>JBAUGM010000222.1:0-13345 GCA_049679725.1 Tepidisphaeraceae bacterium | reverse complement strand
CCCCGCAAGCGGGGCCGCTAAACAAAGGCCAAATCCCCTATCCGCGCACCCATTTCAGTCCTAAGATGTCCCCCGCGCCGAGGCGCGCTTTTTCGGCCCCGTCCGCCCATAAGCATCAGGTTAACGGATTGATCAAGTTGCTCCCGGCGGATGTTCGATAGACTACGGGCGTCGTTCCCGCGCGAACCGAGGCGCAAGATCTGCCTGCTCGTCGGGCGGTTTGGCTTCAAGGTGTGGCCGTGCGGTGCGCTGCGCGGCACGACGCGTGCATGCGCAACGTGACCTCGAGTTGTTTTTTTGGAGAGGGTCGATGGCGGACAGCAATCGCACGGGCAACGGAGGTGGCGGCGGGGGCGGCAAAGTTCCCCCCACCAACGGTTCCAACAATCCGCCCGGATTCCGCGGACGCCGCGTCACCACCTGCTCGTTCTGCGGCAAGTCGTCGCGCGACGTTGGCCCGATGGTCGAAGGCCCGTCCGACGTCTACATTTGCGCCAACTGCGTCGACCTGGCACACAACATCATCCGCCAGGAGAAGCGCAAGCTCTCTGCCGGCGCCCCGGCCTTCACGACGATCCCCGCGCCGCGCCAGATCAAGGAATACCTCGATCAGTATGTCATCGGTCAGGAGTACGCGAAGAAAGCCCTGAGCGTCGCCGTCCACAACCATTACAAACGCCTGTCCACGCAGGAGACCGCCGGCAGCGAGAACGCCGCGCAAACCCCCGCTGGCCGCGCGCCGACGGACGACGTCGAGATCGACAAGTCCAACGTCCTGCTCATCGGCCCGACCGGTTCCGGCAAGACGCTGCTCGCCAAGACGCTGGCGAAGATCCTCAACGTCCCGTTCGCCATCGGCGACGCGACCACGCTCACCGAAGCCGGCTACGTCGGCGAAGATGTCGAGAACATCTTGTTGAAACTCCTCCAGGCCGCGGATTACGACCTGGAGAGCGCGCAGCGCGGGATCGTTTACATCGACGAGATCGACAAGATCGGCAAGACGCAGAACAACGTCTCCATCACCCGCGACGTCTCCGGCGAAGGCGTGCAGCAGGCGCTGCTGAAGATGCTCGAAGGCACCGTGGCCAACATCCCCCCGCAGGGCGGGCGCAAGCACCCCGAGCAGCAGTACATCCAGATGGACACGACGCAGATCCTGTTCATCACCGGCGGCACGTTCGTCGGCCTGGAAGACATCATCCGCAAGCGCCTCGGCAAGCGCCAGATTGGCTTCGGCTCTGAGACCACCCCGATCGAATCCTCCCGCGACCGCGCCGAGGTGCTGGCGCAGGTTCAGCCGGAAGACCTCGTCGAATACGGGATGATCCCCGAGTTCGTCGGCCGCTTGCCGCTGTGCGCGACGCTCGAGCCGCTGGACACGAAGATCCTCATCAACATCCTGACCGCGCCGAAGAACGCGCTGGTGAAGCAGTACCAGAAGTTCTTCCGCCTTGAGGGCGCCGACGTCGAGTTCACCGACGGCGCGCTGGCGATGATCGCCGAGCGCGCCCTGAAGCGCGACACCGGCGCCCGGGCCTTGCGCGCCGTGTGCGAAGAGATCATGCTCGACCTGATGTACAAGCTCCCCGATGCCCAGCAGGGCGGGAAGTACATCATCACCGAGGACGTCGTGCTGGGCAGACAGAGCCTGTTCACGCTCAAGCCGGAAAGACGGAAGGAATCGGCGTAGAATCGGGGTGAGAGCGAGGTGGCGGATGGGAAAGCTCCTGAAGAAACCCGGTGCCCGGCGAGAACGCAACGGGGAATTGCCAACTCCGGCGCAGAAAAAGCAGATCGAGTCGCTCCGGGCATTTTTCAATCAGAAGGCGGCTACCTGGGCCAAGCTTGCGCCGGCAGATCGACGGAAGCAGATCGTGGCATGGGATCGCGTTAAGAAGGGCATCAACGAGGCGCGATTGGGTTACGGGGAAGTCTTCGTTGACTGAACTTCTACTGCTCGACTCGGGCCCCTTGGGACAAATAGCGCACCTGCGGCCTAAGCCGGAAGTCGCCGCCCGTTTGGCAAAGCTGGTCGCGGGTGGTTCCGTCCTCGTGGTTCCCGAAGTAGCCGACTACGAAGTGCGGCGCAGCTTACTCCTCCACGAACTTGAATCATCGGTTGCCGAGTTGGATCGTCTCAAGGCGACGCTCACATACCTGCCGATCACCACCAGCGTGATGCTGACAGCGGCGGAGCTCTGAGCGAAGGTTCGCCGCCAAGGACGCCCGACCGCGCCGGAGCAAGCGCTGGATTGCGACGTCATTTTGGCCGCGCAAGCCATGGAATTTGGCGCGGCCGTGTTGACGGAGAACCTGCGTCACATCGCTCGTTTCGTTAAGACGATCGACTGGCATCGCATTGACGTTCGCTAGACTAGTCTAAGCCCGCCTCCCTTCGGTGCATTCACGACGTCAGGAACGGCAGAACGTCCATCACCTCGACCGACTTCTGCGTGTCGTACCCTTCGACGATCGCCCGGTCGCGCCCGCCGCCGCCGAGGAGGCGGTCGGAGCCGGGGTGGATGCCGGGCGGGCCGATGGCGGGCATGTTGTCGCTGTTGTCGGCGGAGTAGAACAGGTCGTCGCCGTCGTTGCCGGCGAGGGTGTCGTTGCCGAAGCCGCCGTAGAGCGTGTCGTTGCCCGCGCCGCCGGAGAGGGCGTTGTAGGCGCCGCTGCCGAGGATGACGTCGTCGCCCGCGCCGCCGGTCGCGTTTTCCACGTCGCGCGTGATCTGGTCGCCTTCGAGCCCGCCGCTGCCGTGCAGGGAGCGCAGGTCATTGTCGGGATAGACGCGTCGCCCGGTGACGCCGTCGTTGCTCCAGTTGCGTCGCGGGACGAACTTGCCGAGGACGATCGCGAGGTCTTCCGTGCGCGTGGAATAGTCGACGGTGTCCACGCCGCGCCCGCCGAGCGTGAGGTCCGCGCCGATGCCACCGTCGAGCGTATCGGCGCCGTTGCCGCCCTCGAGGGTGTCATCGTCGCTGCCGCCGCGGAGCACGTCGTTCCCGCCGCCGCCGGAGATGAGGTCATCGCCCTTGCCGCCGTCGAGCGTGTCGTGGCCGTCGCCGCCGATGATGGTGTCATTGCGGCCGAACTCCCCGCCGGGTGGGCTGCCGATGGCGGCGTATTCGCCGAAGGTCGACCCCGTCGTCACGCGGTCGTCCCCGCCGCCGCATTCGATGTAGTAGCGTGGCTCCATCGTGAACGTTTCGTTGCTCCCGCCTCCGATGAGATGGGATCTGCCGGTGATGAATCGTCCCGGCGCTTCGATGTCGTCATTCCCCGTTCGTGCCTCGATGCTGATGCGCGTGAAGGAGGTGGCGGCAAACAGCTCGATGGTCGAGCCGTTTATCTGCACAGCGACGCGGTACCCCGTGCTGTTGCCGGTGGTCGGACCGGCCGGGTTGAGGAACCGGATGACGTCATCCCCCTCCGTCCCCACGACGCGCAGCACCTCGCCATCGAGGTAGGCGGTTGCCGCGAAGAGCCGACGCGATTCGAGCGAGTCGATGTGCATGATCCTCCCCCATAGTGACGCCGCGGCATCATATCGCGTTTCAGGCTTGCCGACCGCAGTCGTGGCCACCGCGTTAACCGGGGCCCGAGGGCCGACCTTGAAATCGCGAGCAAAAAACCGGGGACAAGCAAGAACCGGGAGCAAAAAACCGGGACAGAGGAAAAAACCGGGACAGCTCTGGATTGCTTCGCCCGCAAACGTCAGACCTGTTGCGATAGTTCGCCCCGGTTCTGCCGAGCGTTTCGGTTGAGAAAACCCAGAGCTGTCCCGGTTTTTTGTGTGTCCCGGTTTTTTGTGGCGCGGCGCGCAGGCGTCGGAATTACAAAGTGAGCGCGGGACGTCATGCTCGCCGCGCCCAGCGGAGCTTGGCGGAGCGGGAGCGCGGGTTGGCGCGCTGCTCGGACTCGTCGGCGGTGATCACATCGGGGCTGATCGATTCGTAGATCCCATTTCGATGCCCTTGCCGGAACGCGTCTTTTACCCGGCGGTCTTCGCCGCTGTGGAAGCCGATGAGGGCGGCGACGCCACCCGGGCGGAGCACAACGGGGAGGACGGCCAGCAGCCGGTCGAGGTTGGCGAGCTCGCGGTTGACGAGGATGCGCAGCGCCTGGAACGTCCGGGCGGCGGGGTGGAGCTTGGCGCCGGCGGCGCGCTGGAGCGTGAAGTCGCGGGCCTCGCAGACGATCGCGGTGAGCTGCTCGGTCGTCGTGATCGGTTCCGCCGCGCGACGCGCGACGATGAGATGCGCGATTTGCGGCGCATCGGTTTCGTCGCCGAGCTCCAGCAGGGCGGCGGCGAGGTCTTTCTCGGTCATGCGGTTAAGGAGGGTCGAGGCGGGCTGGCCGCGGGTGGGGTCCATGCGCATGTCGAGGGGGCCGGGGCGGCGGTAGGAGAAGCCGCGGGCCGGGTCGTCGATCTGCGTGCTGGCGACGCCGACGTCGGCGAGGGCTCCGTCGACGCGCTCGATGTCGAGTTGCGCGAGCACGGTGGGGAGGGCGGCGAAGTTGTTGTGGACGAGATCGAAGTGGTTGCCCATGCCGAGCGGTGCGAGCGTCGCGCGGGCGCGCTCGAGGTTGGCGGGGTCGAAGTCGATGCCGATGAGGCGGCCGGTCGGGCCGATGCGCTTGAGGATCGCGGCCGCGTGCCCGCCGAGGCCGACGGTGCAGTCGACGAAGGTTTGGCCGGGTTGCGGGTCGAGGGCGCGCAGCGTCGCGTCGAGCAGGACGGGGATGTGGCGGGGGTCGCGCTTCACGTCAATCAAGAATAGGTTAGCCGCGGATGAACGCAGATAAACGCAGATAAATGCAGGAGAAGAGAGTGAGACGATTTCATTCTTATCCGCGTTCATCTGCGTTCATCTGCGGCTAAGTCCTCTTCCTCAACGGATGTTCATCGCCGAACAGGTCCAGCTTCACCACGTCGTTCTTGAACAGCAGGGCGATGGTCCAGTCCAGGACGATGCGCAGGCGGCGGTCGAATCGCGGCATTTGCATGAGGTAGTAACTCCGCCAGACCCACCACGCGAGGAAGCCGCGCAGTTTTATTCTCATCACCCGGCCGACGCCGTCGTAGTGGCCCAATGCGGCGAGCGTGCCGAGGCTTTGGTAGACGAACGGCTCGAGCGGCGCCTTCGGACCATCGGGCGCGCGGATGGAAGCGAGGATGTTGCGCGCCAGCACCTTCGCCTGGCGCATCGCGTGTTGCGCGAGGGTGGGATACGGCTTGCCTTGGGAATCTGGGATGGCGGCGCAGTCGCCCAGCGCCCAGACGCCGGGCCGGTCCTGCACGCGCATCGTCGCGTCCACGACGAGGCGGCCGCCCTTGCCCTTCTCCAGCGGCATGTCCTTCAGCAGCGCATTTGGCGCGACGCCGGCGGCGAGAACGATCGTGGCGGCCTCGATGCGCTCGTCGCTCGGCAGCACGACGACGTCGGGCTCGATGCGCTGGACGGGCGCGGCGGTGCGGACGTGCACGCCGCGGCGTTTGAGCGTGTTCGTCGCGTGATCGGCCAGGTCGCGCTCCATCTCCGGCAACACGTTCGGCCCGGCCTCGATCAGGTGGAACGAGATCTCGTCGGCGCCGACGCGCGGGTAGGAGCGTGCGAGGGTCGGGACGAACTCGGTCAGCTCGCCGACGAGCTCCACGCCGACGAGGCCGGCGCCGATGACGACGAACGTGAGCAGCTTGCGGCGGGTCGCGACATCGGGCTCGATCTCGGCGCGTTCGAAGAGGTCGATCACGTGGTTGCGGAGGAAGATGCCGTCGCCGAGGGTCTTGAAGGTCATCGCCAGCTCGGAGCCGGGGATGATCGCGCGGTTGGTCACCCCGCCCAGCGCGAGGACGAGATGATCGAACGGCAATTCGAACGGCGCGAAGCCGGAGGCGTGTCGCGCGATGACGATGCGGCGGTCAAAATCGACGCGGTCGATCTCCCCCTCGACGAAGCGGCAGCGCTTGAGCAGCGGGCGGATCGGGTTGACGGCGTGCCGCGGCTCGAGCACGCCGGAGGCGGCTTCGAAGAGCAGGGGCGTCATCAGGAAGTAGTTGTCGCGGCTGAGGAGGGTCACTTCGACGGAGCGATCGCGCTTGCCGATCGAGCGCTGAAGGCGCAGTGCCGTGTACACCCCGCCGAAGCCGCCGCCGAGGATGAGGACGCGGGTGAGGGTTTTCGTCGTGGACGTCATACCGACCTCGGTAGAGGGTCAGTTTCAGACTCACTTGCGATGAGTGGTATGGCTATTCCGCCCGGAACGATCTCACGTGGGGATACGCGAGGATTTTCGAGTCAGCGGTCACCAACTCCGCATCGAGCTGACGCGCCAACGCGACGAGAAGCCGATCGGCGGGGTCGCGATGGAACTCGCCGGGCAACGTGGTTGACTCGACACAGAGCGCGCCGGTCAGCCGCTCGACCCGAATCTGCTGCGCCGTCTGGGCAATCTCGAGCCACTGTCCGGGTTTCGGCCATTTCCCTGCTCGAAATCGCAACGGCCGTCGCTCGGGGCAAATTGACCCTTCGGCCCTCGATTCAGCATCGTTCTCGGCGTCGATTCGGTCACGAACTGCGCGGTTTAATCGCGGGTGGTCGTCGACCCACCAGATCCAGACGTGGGTGTCAAGAACGATCACTTAAGCATGTCCCAATCAGTTGGCAGGATCATCGGCTCAAACGGATCGTCGAACCGTTCCACGCCCCCTTTGAGCTGACGGCGCACGTCGTCGATTGAGAGTCGTTTTTCGGGGGCTTCCGTTTCAGCAACGATGACGCGAACGCGCTGGCCGTCCGCGAACGGGAGGTGTGAGAGCACGAGCTTCCCCCCATGGACAATGGCATCGTCGATCTGGTGCATGCACTTGAGTTTAGTCCGACGAAGCGATCGCCGCCAAGCTAAAATGCCGGTGCGATCAGGCCAGTTCATCCTCCGCGGACTCCTCCGCCGCCGGCTCACCCCACTGCGGGGAGCGGCGCAACCCCATCACGGCGGCGATGACGAAGATCGGCATGGCCAGCATCGCGAGCATCAGGTCGTGAGGGATCATTTCCGTTCCGACGATGCCCGCGCACAGCACCGCCAGTGCTGCGAGGATCGCCAACTCCGTTCGGCCCGGCAACAAGCTCTTCATACGAACGTCCCAGTTCAGCGAACCGCGTGGTTCGCGTCGCCCAATCGGTCCATCAGATGTAAGAATCGGCAGGAATCCCGCCCGACGTCAGTCGCCCCGGACGTGAACAGCCTGCGGAATTTACCGAACGGCAGGCCTCGTTTCCAGACCTACGCCGCGAATTCGGACGGAGTTCAGAAGCGCCGATCTGTCGCACCCGGCCTCATCCGTGGCACGAATGCGCAATGGCGGCGACGACCCGGTTCGGATACTCCGGACGGCTGGACAGGGGTAACGGACTGATTCGTGTGCTCCGTCATCCTGAAGAGCGTATCTGAAAGGTCGTGGCTTGGGCGTCTCGCCCGAGCATTCCCGCGGAGCGGCTCCGCCGCGAAGCTCGGGCGAAACGCCCAAGCCGCGAATCAAGACTTCTCAGACACGCTCTGAAGGATGACAACCGGCACTCGCGCGCACGTTTAAGGAATCGAAGGTTCAGATGGCTAGCGAAGAAACAGGACAGGCGGCCGCGGGGTTTGCGAACCTCGGGCTCGACGAACGACTCATCGGCACGCTCAAGGAACTGGGCTACGAGGAGCCCACGCCGATCCAGCGCGAGGCGATTCCGCCGCTCTTGGCGGGGCGGGATTTGATCGGCCAGGCCGCGACGGGCACGGGAAAGACCGCGGCGTTCGCGCTGCCGATGATCCAGCGGATCGCGGAGAGTGGGGCCGGTCGCAAGAAGCCGTCGGCGGTCATCCTCGTCCCCACGCGCGAGCTGGCGATGCAGGTGGCGGAGGCGATGCACAAGTATGGGCAAAAGCTGAAGGTCACGACGATCCCGATCTATGGCGGCCACTCGTTTGGCGCGCAGGCGCGGATGCTGGAGCGCGGGGTGGACGTCGTCGTCGCGACGCCCGGCCGCGCTGTCGATCACATCACGCGCAAGACGTTGGACCTGAGCAACGTGCGCATCCTCGCGCTCGACGAAGCCGACGAGATGCTCGACATGGGATTTGCCGAGGATTTGGAGACGATCCTGTCGCAGACGCCGAGTGAGCGGCAGACGGTCTTCTTCTCCGCCACGCTCCCGCCGCGCATCGCGGGAATGGTGAAGCGGCACCAGAAGGATCCCCTGCGCATTGAGATCGCCAAGGAGAAGATCGCCAAGGGCGCGGCGCCGAAGGTTCGCCAGACGGCGTACCTCATCCCGCGGGCGCGCAAGCTCGAAACGCTCGGCCGGGTGCTCGACCTGGAGAACCCCGCGTCGGCCCTCGTGTTCTGCCGGATGCGGACGGACGTCGACACGCTCACCGAGCGGCTCAGCGCCCACGGCTACCGCGCGCAGGCGCTGCACGGCGGGATCACGCAGGACCAGCGGACGCGCGTGATCAAGCGCCTGCGCGAAGGCCTGATCGACCTGGTCGTCGCGACCGACGTGGCCGCGCGCGGGCTGGACATCGAGAACCTCGAGTTGGTCGTGAACTACGACGTACCGACGTCGCCGGATTCGTACGTACACCGCATCGGGCGCGTGGGACGGGCGGGGCGCGAGGGCGTGGCGATCACGCTGGCCGACCCACGCGAATCGCGGCTGCTGCGGCTGTTCGAGCAGCAGACGAAGGGAAAGATCGAGATCGCGCAGGTCCCGACGGTGGCCGATCTGCGCGCCCGCCGGCTCGAACTGACGCGGGCCGCGCTGCAGGAGGCGATCCTCGCCGGCGGATTGGATCACTACCGCATCGCGGTCGAGTCGCTCGCGCAGGAGCACGACCTGATGAACATCGCGCTGGCGGCCGTGAAGCTCGCGCACCAGGCGAGCGGCGGCGACAAGGATGGCGAAGACGAAGCCGATGACCGTCCTCGCGCGCCAGCCGGGCGCGATGAGCGCAAGCGCCCGCCCGCGGCGGCGCCCGGTCGCATGTCGCGCATTTATGTCGGCGCCGGCCGCATGGCGGGCATCCAGCCCAAGAGCCTCGTCGGCGCCATCACCGGCGAATCGGGCATTACCGGCAAGCAGATCGGCGCCATCGAGATCGCCGACCGGTTCTCGATCGTCGAACTGGCCGAGGAAGTCGTCGAAGACGTCCTCCAGGCCATGCGCGGCGCCCTGATCCGCGGCAAGAAAGTGCCGGTGCGGCGGTTCGTCGAGAAGCAATGAAGATGACTGCCCACGAATGGCACGAATCGACACGAATCGAGAAGCTGCATTGCACTCATTCGTGTGCATTCGTGTGATTCGTGGGCAAATCTCTTCCTCTTTTCCGTCGGTTTGAGCTTTCCCCGCGAATCCCCATAATCGCGGCCCGCGTTTTTCCTGATACCCAACACGATTTCGGAGCCCCGCAATGTCCACCGCTCAGACCATCTCCATCGCCAACGGCAAGCTGAACGTCCCCGACCAGCCCATCATCCCCTTCATCGAGGGCGACGGCACGGGGCCGGACATCTGGCGGGCGTCGGTGCGCGTCTTCGACGCCGCGGTGGAGAAGGCCTACCAGGGCAAGCGCAAGATCCAGTGGAAGGAAGTGCTGGCCGGGCAGAAGGCGTTCGACCAGACGAAGAACTGGCTGCCGGATGAAACCGTCGAGGCGTTCCAGAAGTACCTCGTCGGCATCAAGGGCCCGCTGACCACCCCCGTCGGCGGCGGCATCCGGTCGCTCAACGTCGCGCTGCGGCAGATGCTCGACCTCTACGTCTGCCTCCGCCCGGTGCGCTATTTCACCGGCGTCCCCTCCCCCGTGAAGCACCCGGAGAAGGTCGACATGGTGATCTTCCGCGAGAACACGGAGGATATTTATGCCGGCATCGAGTACGCCGCAGGGACGAACGAGAGCCAGAAGGTCCTCGACTTCCTCCAGCAGAACTTCCCCAAGGAGTTCAAGAAGATCCGCTTCGGCACGAAGGAGGCGGCGGAAGGGTGGCAGAAGCAGCTCGAAGGCATCGGCGCGCCCAAGCGCGACGTGAAGATCGAGGTCGGCATCGGCTTCAAGCCCGTGTCGTACCTCGGCACCGAGCGCCTCGTGCACAGCGCGATCGGCTACGCGATCCAGCACCAGCGCAAGAGCGTCACGCTCGTGCACAAGGGCAACATCATGAAGTTCACGGAAGGCGGCTTCCGCGACTGGGGCTACAAGGTCGCCAAGGACTTCTACGGCGCCCAGGAAATCGACGGCGGCCCGTGGTGCAAGATCCCCGAAGGCAAGCCCGGAGCGGGATTGATCATCAAGGATGCCATCGCCGACATCACGCTCCAGCAGGTGCTGACGCGCCCCGATGACTTCGACGTCATCGCCACGCTCAACCTCAACGGCGACTACCTGAGCGACGCGCTGGCGGCGCAAGTGGGCGGCATCGGCATCGCCCCCGGCGGGAACATCAACTACGTCACCGGCCACGCCGTCTTCGAAGCCACCCACGGCACCGCCCCGAAGTACGCCAACCAGGACGTCGTCAATCCGGGCAGCGTGATCCTCTCGGGCGTGATGATGCTCGAATACATGAAGTGGCAGGAGGCGGCAGACCTGATCCTCAAGGGATTGGAGAAGGCGATCGACGCGAAGACGGTCACCTACGACTTCGAACGCCTGATGACCGGCGCGAAGAAAGTAAAATGTAGTGAATTCGCGACGGAGATGATCAAGCGAATGTAAAGAGCGCGACGAAGTCGCGTCGCTTCATGAGAATGCACGAAGCGACGCGACTTGTCGCGCATTCGGGGTGCGCGATGGTGCTCGGATACCACATCATCCTCAGCGCCTACGGATTCTGGCTCCCGAACGATCCGCGCGGATCCTGGTCCGACACGATTCGCGTCTACGAACTGCTTCGCTTCGGTCCCGCGACGAAAGTGACGACCACGCGCTCCGTCGCGCACACTCCGCACGATCGCGCGATCCGACTGGCGGCAAAGCAGGCGCTGATGCACGACCCCGTGCGCTTCAGCGGCATTCAGGCGCGAGCGATCGCGCGCGGCTTCGACATCGCCTCGCGCGAACACGGTTACGTCTTCCACGCCCTCGCGATCCTTCCGGACCACGCGCACCTGGTCGTGCGCGCCCACCCGCGCCCCATCGACGACATCGCCAAGCACCTCAAGGCAAAGGCGACGCGGCAACTCACCCTCGAATCACTTCACCCGTTTGCAGACGACCCGCGCGCCGACGGGACGTTTCCATCACCCTGGGCCCGCAACCACTGGAGCCCGTTCATCGATTTGACGGAATACCTGCAAAAGGCGATCCACTACGTGAACGACAACCCGGTCCGGTCGGGATTGAAGCAGCAGCACTGGAGCAGCGTGACACGACTCTCATAGCTCCCGGCCGGTTCGAAAAATTGAAGTGCGGCGGATTTTACGGGGGAATGATCAGACGAGGGTGGCGCGGTCCGGATTGGAAGGAATTTTTTGAACGACGCGAGGGATTCACTCACTGTTGGTTTCCGCGCGCCAGCGGAGCGCACCTTCCCGGGAGCACACCATGAAATCCACGCAGCAACCTCGTCCGTTCGATCGCGCCGCGGCGCATTTCGATTCCCCGTCCGCATCGTCCGCCGCCGTCATGGAGCCGTTGGAGGGCCGCCGGCTGTTCAGCGTCGCGGTTGAGCTGCAATCGAACGCGGCGGGCGCGCACAAGCTGCGCGTCTTCGACACGGCCACCCCCGCAACCACCCAGCGGGAGATCAACCTCATCGGCGTCTTGCCGGGCGAGCGTCTGGTCAGCCTGGACGTGCGCCCGGAGACGGGACAGCTCTTCGCGATCAGCCGGACGCGGCTGTACCACATCGACGTGAACGCCGGCAACGCCACGCCCATCGGCGGCCCATTCGCTGTCGCGATCGATGCGGGCGCGCAAGCGATCGAGATGGACTTCAATCCCACCGTGGACCGGATTCGCGTCGTCACCGACACCGATCAGAACCTGCGCCTCAACCCGCAGACCGGCGCGGTCGTCGACGGCAACGCCGGGACCGCCGGCGTGCAGCCCGATACGCCGCTCGCCTACGCCGCGGGCGACGCGAACGCCCTGGTCAACCCGGCCGTCGCCGCGATCGCGTACACCGGCAGTCAGAACGGCGCGACGACCACCACGCTCTACGGCATCGACGCGCAGGCCAACGCGCTCGTGTCCATCGGCGGCCTGGACGGCACGCCGTCGCCCAACACCGGGCAACTGACGACGCTCTTCGCGTTTCCCGGCAACGTCGCGCCGCAGACGCACCTGGACATCGTCACGAGCAACCGCGGCACGGTCGACGCCGCGTTCACCATCGCCACGCTGGAGGGCGCGGCCGCGCCGCTCCTGTTCGGCATCGACCTGGCGACCGGGCAGGCCGCCACCGGGCTCCCGCTGGCCACGCCGGCGGCCGGGTTCACCATCGACGACTTCGCGCTGCTCCCGTTCCAGTTCGACGCCAACGGCAACGCCCCCGTCGCGTTCGCCCTGACGACGCGCAACGAACTGCTCGCCTTCTTCGTCAACGATCCGACCAACATCCTCCGCCGCGCGAAGATCCGCGGGATGGATGCCGGCGAGCAGATGATCGGCATCGACTTCCGCCCGGCCACGGGCGACCTGTACGGTGTGACCAACCTCGATCGCACCTACATCATCAACCCCCGGACCGGCCGCACGCGCGAGATCGGATCGGGCATCGGCGTCGATCTGGCCGGCGACCGCAGCGCGTTCGGCGTCGATTTCAACCCCGTGCCCGATCGGCTGCGCGTCCTCAGCACGGCCGATCAGAACCTGCGCATCCACCCCGACACCGGTGCCGCCGTCGACACCGACCTGGTCACGACGGGCATCCAGGTCGACGGCACGCTCGTCTACGGCGCCGGCGACGCCAACGAGGGAACGGACCCGGTCGTCAGCGGCGCCGCGTACACGAACAGCTACCCCGGCACGCCCGTCACGACGCTCTACAACATCGACACGGGCCTCGACGTGCTCGTCACGCAGAACCCCAACGTCGGCACGCTGACCACCGTCGGCCCGCTCGGCGTGAACGTCGTCCGCCGCACGGGCTTCGACGTCTACAGCCCGATCGGCGACGACTTCGCCTTCGCCGCCCTCCAGGTCGACGGCCAGGTGCGGGCCGGGCTCTACACGATCAACCTGACCAGTGGCCAGGCGGTCCGCGTCGGCTCCATCGGCGGCGGGCGCTCGATCGTGGGGCTGGCGCTGCCGATCGCGCCGTGACCACGCGCGCGCCATCCAAGAC
>JBAUGM010000221.1:0-3023 GCA_049679725.1 Tepidisphaeraceae bacterium | reverse complement strand
GACCGTCGCGACCATCCCGTGTCATGCTGAGGTACTCCGAAGCATCTGGCTTCACCGACGGATCGGCCAGATCCTTCGGAGTACCTCAGGATGACAACGTTCGAGAATCGTGCGCTCCCATTTAGACCCGCTCCAGCGCCACTAAATCCTCCAGCGTCTCGCGCTTGCGAATGATCGTGTACGTGCTCCCGTCCACCAGCACCTCCGGCACGCGCGGGCGGTTGTTGTAGTTGCTGCTCATGGCGAAGCCGTACGCGCCGGCGGTGAAGACGGCGAGCAAATCGCCGCGCTTCGTCGGCGGGAGGTCGCGGCCCTTCGCCAGGTAGTCGCCGCTCTCGCAGATCGGGCCGACAACGTCGACCGTCTCGCCGCCCGTGATCTGGAACGTGCGGCTGCGCTCGGCGTTGAGGTTCTGCGCGTCGGGCTTCACGGGCCAGACGTGGTGGTACGCCTCGTACAGCGTCGGGCGGATCAGGTCGTTCATGCCGGCGTCGACGATGACGAACCGCTTTTCGCCGCCCGTCTTTCGGTAGAGCACGCGCGTGAGCAGGATGCCCGCGTTGCCCGCGATGTACCGGCCGGGCTCGAACGCGATCTTGTACGGCTTGCCTTGGAGCAGCGGCACGAGTGCCTTCGCGTGTTCCGTGACCGGCTTGGCCTGCCCGGTGTGCTCGTAGTCCACTGCAAACCCGCCGCCGACATCGAACCATTCGATCTTGTGACCGCGTTCGGTGAGGCGGTCGATCAGCGCGGTCATCTTGGTCACCGCGTCGACGTACGGCTGGACCTCGTAGATCGGCGAGCCGATGTGGATGTGCACCCCGGCGATACGGAGGTTCTTCAGGTTGCGGTACGTTTCGAATACGCGCTCGGCCCGCTCGATGTCGACGCCGAACTTCGTCTCTTTCTTCCCGGTCGTCGTCTTCGCGTGGGTCTTGGCGCCGGGGTCGATATCGGGATTGATGCGGATGGCGCCGATGGCCTTCTTGCCGATCGATCCCGCAACGCGGTCGACGTTCTCGATCTCTTCTTCCGATTCGAGGTTGAACGCCGCGATGCCGGCGTTGATGCCGTCGGCGATCTCCTGGTCGGTCTTGCCGACGCCGGCGTAGATCATCTTCTTCGGGTCGCCGCCGGCCTGCATCGCGCGGAACAGTTCGCCGCCGGAGGTGACGTCGAACCCGCACCCCTCGGCCGCGAGCAGCTTGAGGATGTTGAGGTTCCCGCAGCTCTTGACCGAGTAGCAGATCGTCGCGTTCAGCAGCTTGAAGGCGTCGTCGAGCTGTCGGTAGTGGTGCAGGAACGTCGCCTTGGAGTAGACGAAACAGGCCGTGCCGACCTCTCGCGCGATCCGCTCCGCGGGCACGTCTTCGCAGAAGAGTTCACCGTTCTTGTAGTTGAAGAAATCCATAAAGAGCCGGCATTCTCGCGGGAATCGGCGGAGATGCAACGTGGCACTCAGGCGGGTAGCTCCTCTCCGAAGAGGACGTACCAATTCCGCTTCGCAGCGTTGAGAAGCCGGGTGTCGGAGCGCAGCGATGCCGTGCTGTCGATGAGTCGGCGGACGATTGCATCCCGATTGAGCCGCGACGTCAGGTCGTTCAGATCCTCGCGGTCCTTCTGTCGCGCGCTGAACAGTTTGCCGACGAAGATGTCATACGGGTCGACGAGGGAGACCTGAAGCTTGCCGAAATCCCCCAAAGTATACCGCGCGTCGAAGCGCGATATGATGCCGGCCATGAAGCAGAAGACGACCCTCGCCGCGGCGCTGATCGCGATCCTTGCGACATCCCTCCTCGCCGCCCACCCCGCGTACACCATCGAAGCCACGACCGATCGCCCCGAAGCGCTCTACGCGCGCGGCGAGCCGATCGCGTTCCGCCTGCGGCTCAAGCAGGGCGACAAGGCCGTCGCGGGGCAGCGGCTGACGTACAAGATCACGAAGGACGGCGTCGGCACGCTCGGCGAGGGGTCGATCGAATCATCGAACGAGCCGGTGAGCGTGCAGGCATCGCTCAGCGAGCCGGGATTCGTCCGCTGCGAGGTGACGTTCACCTCGCCGGCGTCGACCCAGCCGGTGAGCGGTGTGGCGGGGGCGGGCGTCGACCCGGAGAAGATCAGGCCGAGCCTGCCCGTGCCGGATGACTTTGACGCGTTCTGGGCGGCGCAGAAGGAACTTCTCGCGGCCGAGCCGATGAAGCCGGTGCTGACGCCGGTGGAATCGCCGGATGAGTCGATCGAGACGTTCGACGTGCAGGTGAACTGCCCCGCGCCGGGGAACAACGTCTGCGGCTACCTCGCCCGGCCGAAGGGCGCGGCGGGGAAATCGCTTCCAGCGATCTTGTACCCGCACTCCGCCGGCGTGCGCGATTCGGACCTGAAGCACGCCGTCCGCGGCGCGAAACTCAACGCGATCGCGCTCGACTTCAACGCCCACGGCCTGCCCAACGGGAAGGGCGAGCAGTTCTACAAGGATCAATACCCCAACGGCCCATTCAAAGGCTACTCAGCGCGCGGGATGGACGATCGCGAGCAGATGTACTTCCGCGGGATGTACATGCGACTGCTCCGCGCGCTCGATTTCCTCACCACGCTGCCGGAGTGGGATGGCAAAATCCTCATCGTCGAAGGCTCCAGCCAGGGGGGCGGGCAGGCGCTGGTGGCCGCGGGATTGGACCCGCGCGTCACGCTCTGCCTCGCGAGCGTCCCCGCGATGTGCGACCACACGGGCCTGGTCGCCAATCAGGCGAACGGTTGGCCGAAGATGCTCAGGGCCAACCGCGACGGCACACTCGATCCGAAAGCGACAGAGGTCGTCCGCTACTTCGATGCGATGAACTTCGCGACGCGGATCCAGTGCCCGACGATCGTGAGCGTGGGCTTTGTCGACAAGGTTTGCCCGCCGACGAGCGTCTTCGCCGCGTACAACAACATCCCCGCGGGCGTGAAGAAGCAGATCGTGATGCGCCCGGCGATGGGGCACTCGTTTCCGCAGGACTTGATCAAGGCGTGGGACGACGTGA
>JBAUGM010000220.1:0-7142 GCA_049679725.1 Tepidisphaeraceae bacterium | reverse complement strand
TCCCCAACCCTCTCCCCGGAGTACCGGGAAGAGGGAGTTGAAAGGCGCGGCAGCGCGCGAAACCGCCTCTCCCCGGAGTACCGGGAAGAGGGAGTTGAAAGGCGCGGCAGCGCGCGAAACCGCCTTCGAATTGGCTACACTTACCCCATCGTGGCCGATGTCGTCCTCACCACCCTCAACGCCCGCTACGCCCACGCGTCATTCGGGTTGCGCTACCTCATGGCCAACCTGCCGCCCGCGGTGCGCGAGCGGGCGGCGATGCTGGAGTTCGATATCAGCCAGCGATCGGTCGACGCGCTGGAATCGATCCTGGCGCAGTCGCCGAAGATCGTCGGCGTCGGCGTGTACATCTGGAACGCCGACGAGTCGCTGCGGCTGGTGGCGGACCTGAAACGGGTCGCGCCGGGCGTGATCGTCGTGCTCGGCGGGCCCGAAGTGTCGTATGAGACGCAGCAGCAAGCGATCGTCGGGCTGGCGGACTACGTCATCACGGGCGAGGCGGACGTAGCGTTCGGTGAACTGTGCCAGACGCTGCTCAACGGCAAGCGGCCGCTGCAGAAAGTCATCGTGGCCGATCTGCCGGAGTTCGCGCAAACGGGTCCCGGAACCGACCACAAAACCGGGACGGGGACGGTTTCCCCCTCTGAGAAAACCGGGACGTCTGAGAAAACCGGGACGGGGACGGTTTCTCGGTCCGGGGCGACGGTGCGCCTTCCCTACGACCTGTACGACGATCGCGACCTCGCCCACCGTGTCGTTTACGTCGAAGCGTCGCGCGGCTGCCCGTTCAAGTGCGAGTTCTGCCTCTCATCCCTCGACGTGCCCGTGCGAAACGTCCCGCTCGAGCCGTTCCTCGCGGCCATGCAGGCGCTGCTCGACCGCGGCCTGCGGCAGTTCAAGTTCGTCGATCGCACGTTCAACCTGAACCTCAATGTCAGCCGCTCGATCCTGCGGTTCTTCCTCGACCGGCATCGGCCGGGGCTGTTTCTCCATTTCGAGATGATCCCGGACCGGCTGCCCGAACCGCTGCGCGAGCTGATCGCGCGGTTCCCGCCCGGCGCGTTGCAATTCGAAGTGGGCGTGCAGACGTTCAACGACGACGTCTCCCAGCGCATCAGCCGTCGGCAGGACAATGAGAAGCTCGCCGACAACCTTCGCTTCCTGCGCGAGCGCAGCGGCGTTCACGTCCACGCCGACCTGATCGTCGGGCTACCGGGTGAGGGCATCGAAAGCTTCGGCGAAGGTTTCGATCGCCTGGTGGCGCTTCGGCCGCAGGAAATCCAGGTGGGCATGCTCAAGCGGCTGCGCGGGACGCCGATCGTGCGGCACGACGGCGAGTTCGGGATGGTCTACAGCCCGCACGCGCCATACGAGATCCTCCGCACGCGCGAGATCGACTTCCCCGCGATGCAGCGGATGCGCCGCTTCGCGCGATACTGGGACCTGATCGCCAACAGCGGCAACTTCCTCGAGACGACGCCGCTGATCTGGAGCGGCGCGGACGCGACGCCCTCGCCCACTTCGTCGCCGTTCCGTTCGTTCCTGCACCTGAGCGACTGGCTCCACGAGACGACGGGACGGCAGCACGGCATCGCGCTGCAGGAACTGGCTAGGCTTCTCTTTGACTACCTGACGCAAGTCCAGCACCAGGAACCGGGATCGGTCGCCGCCGTGATCTGGCGCGACTACCAACGTGGCGGCCGTAGCGACCTGCCCGCGTTCCTCCGCCCGTTCGTGTCGCCCGCCGACACGCGGGTCGTGCGAAAGGATCGATCAGGCGCACCCGTGCGGCAGGGGCGGCACCTCATGACGTAGGCGAGATGATGTCCAGACGCGAAACTCTTCTTCTCGGCGTGCTGCTGGTCATGGGCCTCTGGCCCGCCGACCTTCGTGCGCAGCCCGCGGCGACGACCACCACGCAACCGTCGTCCTTCCTCGCCGCGGCACGGGAGGTGACCGCGTCGATCCAACGCAACTACTGGGATCCGAAAACCGGCCTGTACGCGGGGAGCACGGAAGATCGCAACCCCGATCACATGTGGGGCAACGGCGTGATGTGCTCGACGCTCGTCGCGGCCGCCCGATACGAGCCGCGCACGTACCGCGTCGTCCTCAACCGCTTCTTCCTCGCCATGGACCGCTACTGGGACGCGAAGGCGAAGGTCCCCGGCTACGAACCGTCGCCGACGTCCGGCAACGGGCGCGACAAGTATTACGATGACAACGCCTGGATGGTCCTGACGTTCCTCGAGGCCTACGACCTCACGCGCGACGCCCGCTACCTCAACCGCGCCGAGGCGACGCTCGCGTTCGCCCTCAGCGGCTGGGACGACACGCTCGGCGGCGGCATCTGGTGGCACGAGCAACACAAGGCCGGCACGAAGAATACCTGCGCCAACGCGCCCACGGCCGTCGCCTGCCTGCGGCTGGCGAGCTACCGAGATCGCGCGACGAACCTGGCGTGGGCGCGCAAGATCGTCGCGTGGACGAACGAAAACCTTCAGGACACCGACGGCCGGTTCTTCGACAACGTGCACGCGCAGTCGGGCAAGGTCGACCCGGTGAAGCTGACGTACAACACGGCGCTGATGCTGCGCGCGAACCTCGCCCTGCACCGTGCGACCGGCGAGCAGCGTTTCCTCGATGAAGCCGTGCGCATCGGCGCGCGGTGCGATGCCTTCCTCCGCAAGGACGGCAAGGCCTACCGCGACCCGGCGCGGTTCGCGCACCTGCTCGTCGAGGCCGACCTGGAGCTGCATCGCGCGACGGGCGACCCACGCGCCCTGCAGCGCGCCCGCGGCAACGGCGAAGCCGCCTACGCCAAGTGGCGGCAGGACCCGCCGAAGGAGTTGATCGGACAGGCGTCCATCGCCCGCATGTTGTGGCTCCTGGCGGACCAGGAAACCGACACCGGCCGCACCTTCTGGGAACGCGTCGACGGCCTCGCGTCGCCGTCGAGGTAGCGCGTGCATGCGCTCGAAGCTCGATCAATCGCTCAGGCCGAAATACGCTCGCCAGGCGGTCGCCAGGGCATCGTCGTCCAGGCGGAAAGGGCGTCGTCGGGCACGGCACCAGTCACGGACGCGCTCGATCAGGTCGCGCGGCTCTGAAGCGCGCAGCTCGCGGCCTTCGTCCTGGTAGCGTTGCAGAACCTGGGCGAGCACCGCCTCGGGAACGTCGAGCCCCACCGACTTCGCATAACGCCGGAACACGTGCGCGTAACTCTCATCGCTGGGCTTGTCGATGTGCAGCCGGTACCCCATGCGGCGCAGGAACGCCGGGTCGGAGACTTCGCGGACGGCCAGGTTCGTCGCCACGACCAGCATGAGCCGGAAGGGGATCTGGATCTTTTGGCCGGTGCGCAGCGTGAGGTAATCGACGCGGTGCTCGAGGGGGATGATCCAGCGGTTGAGGAGCTCGCTGGGCTCGATGCGCTGGCGGCCGAAGTCGTCGATCATGAAGGTTCCGCCGTTGGCCTTCATGTGGGGCGGGGCTTCGTACAGGCGGTGGCCGGGGCTGTAGGCGAGGTCGAGCTCGGCCATGGTCATTTCGCCTCCGGCGACGACGAACGGCGCGCGGACGCGAACCCAGCGGCGATCGACGTCTTCGTGATCGAATGCGCCGCCGCCGCCACCGCCGCCGCCGTTGCCCGTGCCGACGGCGGTGTCGACGGCGTGGTGGATGTGCCGGTCGAAGACGCGGATGACCGAGCCGTCGATGTCGATGCAGTAGGGGATCCAGATCTCCCCGCCGATCGTCCCCGCCAGCGCGCGGCCCAGGCTGGTCTTGCCGTTGCCCGGCGGGCCGAAGACGAACAGGCTGCGCAGCGAGGAGGTGGCCAGCGCCGCAACCTCCACCGCCTGTTCGGGGAGCACGAGCGCGTCCGTAATCGTGCGCCGGACGTGCTCAAAGTCGACGGGGCCTCGCTGCGCCGTCTGCCAGTCGAGCATCGCCGTGTACGCTTCGAGCGACACGGGCGCCGGCCCCACATACCCGCAGATTTCGAGCAGCCGCCTGGCGTGCTCGCGGCCCCGGTCGGTGGATGCGTAGCGGTAGTTCAGCTCGTCGACCTGGCCGAGGATCTCGACGTACTGGTCTTCCTTGAGCTGCCAGAAGATTCGCTCGAGCAGCGCCTGCGGCAGGCGCAGCTGTCGCGCGGCCCAGTCGGTCGTCAGATGAGGCACCGTGCTGGCCAGCCGCATGACGATATCGCTAAGCACCCAGCCGTCGAGGCCCGTCTCCTCGGGCGACTTCGGCGCCGCCGGCGCAAGGACGCCGGCGACTCGGACCATGCGTGGAAGATTCGGAAATCCCTCAACGGCCGTGCTTCCCGCCGACGTCTCGCGCGCGGCGGGAGCCGGCTTGCTCAACAACGTGCTCATGAACGCCCTTGCCCTTCTTCCGCCGGAGCGACCCGGCCGGGTTTACTCGACCAGGTACACCTTGTCGCCGCCGTCGTCGCCATCCCATCCGCGGGTGACGGTCTTTCGGCCGTCGCCGCCCACGTGGATCTTGTCGGCGATCAAGCCGTTGAAGAACATGTCGCCGGTGCCGTTGAGGTGGACGGTGGCGTTGGGGAAGTACAACGTTCCCGCGCCGGCGGTGCTTTCGTCAACGTCGGGGGTGGACGGATCGTCCGACTCCGCGCCCGTGAACAGTCCGGTGCCGTTGAAGTGCGCCTCTTCCGTGTTGCTGCGCGCCTGGAAGAATTGAATGCCCTTGTAGGCGCCGTCCGCGGGGGGCGTCACGCGCATCTCGCCCGTCCCGTTGTGATCGAGCTCGCCGGAGCGGATGAAGAACGTCACGCCGTGACCGGTGAGCGAGGAGTGGCCGTTCGTGTGGAACCCGGTGTCCAGAATGTAGACGCCGGGGTGCAGGAACGCGCTCTCGCCATTGTTCAGGTACAACCCACCGGGGTAGTAGCCGGGGTAATACTCGGCGGTTCCGGAGATGGAGGGCGGGAACATCGGGGCGCCCGGCGTGGGCTCGGGCAGGCTCGCCAGCGGATCGGGGACGTACGGCTGCTCCGTGTTCATCTCGATCTGGCTGAGCTCGGGCTTGCCGCGCGTCTCGAACTCCGGCCCCACCATGTCCACCTCGCCGGCGATGAATGTGAGCTGCGTGCCCTGGAACGTGGTGCCGTCAACGTGGGACGAATTGACCTGCACGGCGCCGTCGCCGACGTCGAGGTAGCCGTTGCCGTAGATGTAGAACGACTGCGGGTCGCGGTCGTTGAGCGCGATGATGTCGGCGTAGCGCGGCCCGCCCTCGGCGACGGCGATGGCCCAGCGCGAGAACTGCGTGGAGTTGAACCCGAAGATGCGGCCCCACACCAGCGCCAGCGGGCCGTTGGGCGAGTCGGCGGTGCGCCTGGCGTTGACCCTCACGGCGTTGGCGACGCCTTCTTCGTCGCTGGGCGTGAAGACGCGCGTCGCGCTGTCGTAGACGCCGGTGACGATGTCGCCCGCGGGGTCGTTTGACGCGTTCTCGTCGAGCAGGACGGCGTCGCCGCCGGCCTCGTTGTACGACGAGAAGTTCATGGCGCGCTCGCGCGCCTCGTCGTGGCTGTCCCAGACGGTCTGCGCCCCGGCCAGCGCCGCGGCGTCGGCGGCGTTCTGGAGCTTCTGCGTCGTGTAGTAGGCGTATCCCCAGTCGACGGCCAGCGCGACGAAGCCGATGAGCACCACGATGACGATGGCGACCCACACCAACGTCACGCCGCGCGCCCGCGCGCGAACGCCGCGGAGTTGAATTGAGCTGTCCATGCGCTCCCTTTCCTTTGAGTTTGTCAATCTATTTCGTGGCACGGGTTTTCAACCCGTGCGTCTCCGTGCGAAGACACGGGTTGAAAACCCGTGCTACGGAAGAAGCAACCCGCGTTCTTAAGTCAACGGCAACAACACTACGGCAACAACAATTGATGTCAGGTCACCCGCGAAGTGTGGATAAGCGTCAACTACACTATACCTCAACCCGCCCCGGCAGCGCAACAAAAAAGTGACAAGGCCTCAGAACCTCTGCCACCGGCATATCCGGAATACGCTGCTCCCGGGATTGAGTTGTCAATAGGACGCGGCGCAGTTCCCCGACATTTGTCTTGCCCGCCGACACTTGCTGTGATATGCATAAGTTCCGCCGAATCACGTCCGGGCAAGGCAAGTCGAATGAGTCAAGAACAACGGTAGATCGTAGAAAAGAGCAGGAACTCGTGGCAAGGACGTCGGAGCTCCTTCTCCGGGGGGAAGGAGTCTGTGGGTGCGGAAGATGGTATTCCGCGCGACGACGCGCGCAAGGCGTTGGTGCGAGCGCGTCACTGATATAGTGGGCTAGAAGCCAGAGCGATCACTTCTGACGAGCCACCGGCATGGGTGGCCGGCTCCATGGAGCCGGTGCAAGTCCCGCAGTCCGGTCATCCGTTCGACCTCGATCGCCCAATTTGTACTCCACACATCTCACGGACGAGCTGATGAGTGGAGCGGCTCGGCCCAATATCAATGGATTTAATAGGTTTGTAGTGTTTGTGGGTGTGCCGGCGTTGTCTCACGTCTGCCAAGGGCAATCCGCGCGCGGTCTTCGTGCCGGCGCTGCGTTGCGGGCCCAAAACCAGAAAGGGGTCCTGTCATGCTGGACCTGTTCAAGCGTTTCGTGAAGGACGACGAGGGCGCGACGATGGTCGAGTACGCCCTCATGGTGGCGCTGATCGCGGTGGTCAGCATTGCGGTGGTCGCGGCCCTGGGTGACGGCGTGTTCGATGCGTTCGATACGACGAACACCGAGATCCAGACCACGGGCGGCGCGCCCGTCCCGCCGACGACGCCCGGGGACTAATGCCGTCCGGGCCGCATCGCGCTATTGGACGGCTGTCCGTGCACGTGAGAGGGCAACTCGGATGTTACACCTCATTCGGCGACTAGGTAGGGAAGAGCGCGGGGCAACCATGGTCGAGTACGGCCTGATGGTCGCACTCATTGCCGTTGTGTGCCTTGCCGTGATCGCCGCGCTGGGCGACGGGGCGTTTGACGCCTTCGACCAATCGAACACCGAACTGCAGACCACGGTGGACACCGGACCGAATGCGCCCACGACGCCGCCCGACAGTTGACGGCGGCAGAGTCGGTCGCGTGCTGCGAGGCCGATCCAGC
>JBAUGM010000219.1:0-2007 GCA_049679725.1 Tepidisphaeraceae bacterium | reverse complement strand
GTGTTCGGCTTCGCTCGATGACAACAGCGAACATCGAACATCGAACACCGAACATCGAACATCGAACGAAGATGCGTGGATGAAGACCATTACGCGTCAACCTCCGCCGGCGCGTCGGCCGCCTCGGGTTGCATCGTGACGCGTTCGACTTCGGGAATCGTCGTGACGCCGGCGAGGACCTTGCGCACGCCGTCTTCGCGGAGCAGCCGCATGCCGGCGATCTTCGCTGCGTCCTTCATCTCCGCCGCCGTTGCGCGCGAGCCCACGAGCCGCCGCAGGGCGTCGTCGAGGACGAGCAGCTCGAAGATCCCCAACCGCCCGCGATAGCCCGTCCCGCGGCAGTTGGCGCAACCCGCGCCGACCTTCAGTCCCCGCGCGTTCTCCGCATCGACGCCCAGCCACAGCCGTTCGGCTTCCGTCGGACGGTACGGCGTCGCACAATCCGCACAGACGCGCCGCACGAGCCGCTGCGCCAGCACGGCCACGAGCGAGCTGGCCACGAGGTACGATTCGATCCCCAGGTCGAGCAATCGCGTGACGGCGCTGGCGGCGTCGTTCGTGTGCAGGGTGCTGAAGACGAGGTGGCCGGTGAGCGATGACTGGATCGCCATCGTTGCCGTCTCGTGGTCACGGATCTCGCCGACCATGATGACGTCCGGGTCCTGCCGCAGGACGCTCCGCAACCCGCTGGCGAAGGTCATGCCCTTCTTCTCGCTCACCTGCGTCTGGCTGATCCCGTCGAGCTGGTACTCGATCGGGTCCTCGAGGGTGAGGATGTTCTTCTCCTTGCTGTTGATCTGCCGGAGCGCGGAATAGAGCGTGGTGCTCTTCCCGCTCCCCGTCGGCCCGGTCACGAGGATCAAGCCATGGTCGGCGGTGATCAGTTGGCCGAAGCGCGTCAGCGAGCGCTCTTCCATGCCGAGGTTCGCCAGCTCGTACAGCCCCGCGGTCTTGTCGAGCAGGCGGATGACGACGCGCTCGCCGAAGCTGGTCGGCAGGCTGGCGATGCGCAGGTCGATGCTGCGGTCGCCGACCTGCACCGTCGCCCGCCCGTCCTGGCTCAATCGCTTCTCGGCGATGTTCATTCCGCCCATGATCTTCAGCCGGCTGACGACTTCCGGCTGGATGCCCTTCGGCAGGTCGAAGCTGTCGTAGAGCAGCCCGTCGATGCGCGTGCGGACGGTCAGCCGGTCGTCGTACGGCTGCACGTGCACATCGGATGCGTTCGCCCTGGCGGCTTCGAAGAGGATGAGGTTGACGAGCTTGATGACCGGGGCGCGGCTGGCGTTGTCGAGCAGGTCTTCGCGCGCGGCGCCGAGGGCGCGCACCTCGTCGAGCACGCGGCCGCGGTCGAGGTGATCGAGCAGGTCCTGAGCCTGCCCGCTGCGCTGCTGATACGCGCGGTTGATCGCCGCCGCGACTGCCTCGGGCGATGTGAACAGCGGCGTGACGTCGCGGTTCAGGAAGCGCGCGATCACCTGGACCTGCTGCCACGCGCGCGCGTCGCCGAGCGCGAGGATGAGCGCCCCGCCATCGCCGTCCTTGAACCCAAGGATTCTGTGCCGCCTGGCGAAGGCGATGGGCACCGCCGCGACGAAATCGGGCGATGCCTCGCACGCCGAAAGGTCGTCATGGAAGGAAACACCCATCGCGCGCGCGATCGCGCCGATCGCCGCCACCTCGGCAATCGCGGCGAGCCCGGTGCCGCGTGGTAGTTCGGCCCCGCCCAACTCGTCCTGGATTCGTTCACGGAGGCTGGTTGCCATGCGCGCGGCTCGTCGAGATGGGCGGTCACGATCCTCGAACATCCTAAGCTGAGAGGTCGTCATCCGGAGGTACTCCAAAGGATCCAGCCAGATCGGTGAGGCCCTCTGGTCCGCGTCTAAATGGGAGCGCACGATTCTCGAACGTTGTCATCCTGAGGTACTCCGAAGGATCTGGCCGATCCGTCGGTGAAGCCAGATGCTTCGGAGTACCTCAGCATGACACGGGATGGTCGCGACGGTC